>JAFSRQ010000041.1 GCA_017446055.1 Synergistaceae bacterium
GTGGTAGACTTCCGCGCCCATCCTAAGAGCCTCGGCGAATGACTCCGCGTTGTGGGGGACAATCATGAACTCCTGGAAGTCGACGGTTGAGTCAGCGTGAGCTCCGCCGTTGATGACGTTCATCATGGGAGTCGGGAGGAGTCCGCCGCCGATTCCGCCAAGCCACTGGTACAGGGGCACTCCGTGAGACTCAGCCGCGGCTCTTGCGTTTGCCATTGAGACACCGAGTATTGCGTTCGCGCCGAGCTTGGACTTGCCTTCTGTGCCGTCGAGGGCGATCATTGCGCGGTCTAATGCGCCCTGGTCGTCTGCATCCATTCCGAGAATTTCGGGGGCTATCTTCTCGTTGACGTTCTCAACTGCGTGCTGAACACCCTTGCCGCCGTAACGCGCTTCCTTGTCGCGGAGTTCGAGAGCCTCGTGAACGCCTGTTGACGCGCCGGAGGGGACTGCTGCCCTTCCCATTGAGCCGTCTTCGAGGTAAACGTCTACTTCAACTGTAGGATTCCCGCGTGAGTCGAGGATTTCGCGGCCATGAATACCAATGATTGATGCCATGAAAAATTTTCCTCCTGTGAAAAGTTTTAGGATATGCAGTAATTATAATTGGCAACGGGAAAAATGAAAACGTGTTTTCGCTGGGACGGGGTGTAAATTCAGAACGGTTTCTCGTCAGGTCTAACCTGCCTCTCCTCCAGCTGCTCCCATGATACAGTCTTCGGCCTCCTCAATACAGCCTCATCAGCGCAAAGCACCTTAACCTTCAGCACTCTGTTCACGTACGCAACCTCTATCACATCTCCTTCATGGACTTCACTTGACGGCTTGCATTCTCTTCCGTTGAGCCTGACTGCTTTAAGGTCTATCATTTCCTGTGCTACTGTGCGACGCTTTACGAGTCTTGCGAGCTTCAAGAATTTATCGAGCCTCATTGATTCTGCCTCCTGCTGTGATTTGCGGACATGATAACACTTATGCTTGCTTGCTCAAGCCCTGAACGCCATTTCGTATTGCATGGACGCATTAAGCCTTTCACGAGCTGTGATTATGTTTACGGCTTCTGTGTCTATTCCTATGTAGTGCCTGCCTAAATTCCTCGCGGCTATACATGTTGTCCCCGACCCCATGAAAGGATCCAGCACAGTCTGACCCTCAACAGTAACCAGCGAAATCAGCAGCTCCATCAGCTTAAGTGGTTTCTGCGCGACATGAAGCCCGCTGTCATTCTGTGATTGCTGAACACATATGATGTTGGAGCAAGTATCATCGTGGGCGTTATATTTTGTCATGGCCGACTCATTCCACGCTCCGAGCCCGCAGTCTATGACATTGTCAGCGATAGTTCCTCCTGTCCTGTATGGCTTCTGAAACCAAAGCACCGGCTCGAAAAGCGGCCTTAGATTCCCTACCCGCCACCCTTCCCAGCGCGAAGCGTTCACGGAGTCTCCTCTGCGTTCGTATATTGCTGAGAGTCTCTGCGCGCGGTGAGGGGCATTGTTCTTTTCCCACGAAAGCATGTCCCTGAACGTGAAGCCAGCGTCCTCAAGAGCGGCAACGCACCTGTGAGCATAACGCCTCCCCGCAAACACAAAGCATGTCCCACCGGGCTTAAGGACTCTGAGCCATGACCCCGCCCACGATTCGCACCAAGCCTGATATTCACGCGGTATATTCTTGTCAGCCTCGCTCCAGCCATTGAGGGGTTTTCCCCTGCGCCTGAAGAGTCCGCCTCCTGAGACCTGGGCGGGTGATTGTCCTCCGTATGCCGAGTTCGTGTTGCTGTGGAGTATATCCCAGTCATCGCAGCCTATTCCGTAGGGTATATCTGAGATTATCGCGTGCACGAGGTTTCCGGGAAATGTCTTCAGGATTTCGATTGAGTCGCCGTGTATCAGTGTGTCAATCTCAGTCATGATATGCTCCTGATGAACGCGTCAATCTGACTCAGTTTCTCGTTTATCTTGAGGGAGCTTATGAGTTCGTTTACCGCCTGCTCGCGTGAATAGTTCCTGATACGCCCGACAGTCTCGAGCCAGAATGATTTTTCCTGAACGCCCCGTGCTGTTATGTGTGATACTTGCTCCTTCAGAGATGCGTCACACATCTCACCGCCAATATTCAGGAAGCCAGCAAGAAAGCTGTTGAACTCCAGCATAAAGTTTTTCTTCATGTCTGACACTAACACTTTGTGCGAGAACTCACCGCTGAATCCCCATATTGCTGACAGGTCTAATTCTTGGGACTCGGTTATTCTGTTCTCAAGCAGGAAAATTATATGCTCCCAGCTTAACAGGCAGACGTTGTGAGTGAGTGCCTGCGCGTATATCTGGCTAGCCTTCGCGGGGTAGTGGAAGTATGGTGAGCATAATACGGCGTAATCATTATCCTTCCTCCATGCTGACAACGCCGAAACCTTAAAATCTTTCTGGTTCTTTGCCGTCCTGCTTAACCTGAAGGCTTTTGCGTCCGCTACAAGAGCGTAGCCGTAAAGTTTTGACTCGGCTATGACATCAGCGGAGTCCGCCCGTTCATGAAGCACCGTTGATTTCAGCCCAAGCTCACGGAATGCGCGGGATAAAACTATGTCTGAGGCTTTGGAGAATAATTTTTCCCCTGTAGAATCATGCGCTATAGATTCCGGGATTATGCCAATCTGACGGAGCGTGTCAATAAAAGCCTTGTCCGAGTTCACGCAGGCTTCCAGCATTCCGCAGGTCTCGTCAAAATTCCTATCCTCTGAATCTCTGATTACCCCTAATATATCGCTGAACATGGCCGTAAAATTCACCCCCGGCCATGACAACCGGGGGGATTTCTTCTCTCTACCTGCTCAGGCTCTCTAGGTTAGCCCTCAGACGCTCAATCTGTGCTTTACCCTCAGCGACCTTCCCGCGTTCCTTCTCCACAACCTCAGCGGGTGCCCGGGCGACGAAATCCGCCTTCCCCAGCCTGGCCTCACTCGACGCAACAGCCTTCTCTATCCCGGCAATCTCCTTCCCAAGCCTCGCGATCTCTTCCGGCACGTCAAGCACATCACCCACAGGCAGCTTCACTTCAGCCTCGCCGCTCACACTCGACAGCGATGGCCCATAGCCCCATTCACCCGAAGGAGCCTCAAGTATCACCTCGTCAACCTTGCACAAGCCCTCAGCCTGGCCCAGCGACTCCCTCAGAATCTCAGCCGTCCTCGTCCCGTCAGCCACGCGAATCACAGCCCTTGCGAGTCGTTTTTGCGGGGGAACGTGAGCCTCAGCCCTCAAGTTACGCAGTGCCCTCACGACATCCTGCAATATCCTCATGTCGTCCGTAACGCCGGGGAACTCGTACTCCTTCACAGGCTCAGGCCATGAAGACCGCATGATGAAGTCATCGTTGAAGCCGAACGCCGCCCACAATTCCTCAGTAACGAACGGGATGAACGGGTGCAGCAGCGGCAAAACTGTCCTGAACACATGCTCAAGGACTCCCTGCGTCGTGTGTTTCCTCGCCTCGCCCTCGTCCCCCCTCAAGGCTGGCTTGCTCATCTCAACGTACCAGTCGCACAAGTCGCCCCAGACGAAATCGTACAGCCCTCTTGCCGCAGTCCCTATGTCGTAAGCGTCGATTTCCTCTCGTACGCTCCGGGCCATCTCCTGAGTCCGCGCGAGAATGTACTTGTCGTGTAACTGGAGCTGTGCCGGGTCAATGTCCCTCACCTCATCGTCAAGGTTCATCAGCGCGAAACGTGAGGCGTTCCACAGCTTGTTCATGAAGAAGCGGTATGTCTCGATTCTTGTTGACGACAGGAGAATATCCCTTCCCTGAACCGACAGTGCCGCAA
>JAFSRQ010000005.1 GCA_017446055.1 Synergistaceae bacterium
CGCTGGGCTCGCTGGTCGACAACGCTATAGTCGTCGCGGAAGGAATGCTGATAGGAGTCCAGAACGGGCAGTCCGCAGAAGATGCCGCCTCTGACACTGTATCGGGTTCGGTCTGGGCCATGCTGGGCGGAACTGTCATAGCTGTCCTTGCGTTCGCGCCGATTGGATTATCACCTGACAACACGGGCGAATACTGCCGGAGCCTGCTTCAGGTCGTGGGAATATCTATGATGTTGAGCTGGCTTCTTGCTATCACTGCGACTCCTGTCATCGGGAACTTAATGCTCAAGCCTGCAAGTCAGTCGGGAGACCCATACAACAGCTTCTTGTTCCGAGCTTACAGGGCGTTCCTTGAGGGCTGTCTTCACAGGAGGCTCATGACAATATCCGTCGTGGGAATCATGTTTGCTTTCTCGCTTGTTACTCTGGTTACTGCTGTCGAAAAAGTATTCTTCCCCTCATCAACGGCAATGTATTTCGTGGCGGATTTGTGGCAGCGTGAAGGTACGTCAATCAACGTCCAGCGCGACATGACAGAAAAGCTCTCCGAACGCCTCAGAAAACGTCCCGACATCAAGAACATCACAAGCACAATCGGGAGCGGAAATCTGCGCTTCATGCTGACTTATTCCCCGCCTGACTCCAATAATGCCTTCTCGGAGCTACTTGTTGAGGTCAATCCCGGCGGAGACCCTCAGGAAATCCTGCGCGAGACTCAGCGAATCATTGATGACGAAATGCCCGAAGTAACAGGAGTGTGCAAGCTCTTCTCGAAAGGTTCAAGCATGGCTCCTGTCATTGAGGCGAGATTTTACGGCGATGATCCGATTGTCCTCCGAAGTCTTGCAGAGAAAGCACGCGAGATCATGGAGAGAGACCCTATACACAACTGCGTCCGTCTCGACTGGAACGACAGAGTTACGGTGTTCCGCCCTCAGATTCGCAAGGACAGAATGCAGAGCTTGGGACTGACACGCCCGCTGATAAACAACGCAATCCTCGCAGGAACTTCAGGTGTAACTGTCGGGGAGTTCAGGGACGGAAATAAATCCCTGCCGATTATGTTCGGACTCATTCCAGAGGAGCGCAACAGGATTGAGAGCTTGCAGTCATTGCCCGTGTGGTCGCCGTCAGCAAACAGAGCCGTAACGCTGGGCTCGGTGATTTCGGACGTTGAGCTGTCCTACGAGGACGACGTTATCATGCGCAGGGACAGAAGGCGTGTCCTTACCGTTGCGAGTGATGTCATACTTGGCGGCAACACCTCAGAGATGCAGGAGAGAATACGCGCTAAGGTTGAGGCTATACCGCTGCCGTTCGGATACAGGTTCGAATGGGGGGGCGAGGACGAGAGCCAGAAGAACGCTATGGGCGGAATGTCAAAACTCTTCCTTCCGTGCCTGCTGCTCATGTTCACCATCATGGTGTTCCTGTTCAACGGTTTCCGACAGCCGTTCATCATCTTCGGCTCAATTCCCCTTATCGTCATAGGAGTCGTGCTTGGCCTTGTTCTTGCACACAAGCCGCTGGACTTCCTCTCAATCGTGGGCATCCTAAGCCTCGTGGGAATGCTCGCGAAAAACTCAATCGTCCTCCTTGACCAAGTCGCAAGTGATTTCGCTTCCGGGAAAGACCGCTACCTCTCTATCGTTGAGACAGGCGTAAGCAGATTGAGGCCGGTCGCAATGTCAGCGGTTACTACTGTTCTCGGAATGATTCCGCTGATATGGGACAGCATGTTCGGGCCTATGGCGGTTACGATTATGGGCGGCCTTACTGTCAGCACGATTCTCACAATGGTATTCATACCCGTCATGACCGCTGTAGCCTACAACGTACCCAATCCTGAAGACCGTAGCGATGAAGGCGACGACGAAGAAGAATACACAGAAAGGTGATGTGAACAATGAAGAGGCTTATCGAGATAATAATTCTGGCAGGTCTTGTGTTCGGGGCGTACAGAGGGCTTGAGTTAATGCGCAGTAAGGATGCTGAAGTCCCCCAGAAAGAGCTTGTGCGTCCTGTGAAGACTGTTACACTGAGAAGCAACGGCAAGGGCGGATTGTGGCAGTACTACGGGACATTGCAGGGAGGGAAGCGCGTTGATTTATCCTTCAGGGTGTCCGGGCCAGTCAGAAGTATCAATGTCGACAAGGGAGCTTCTGTGAGGAAAGGCCAGCTACTTGCGACGTTAGACCCCCGCGACTATCAGACACAGCTCAAGCAGGCTCAGGCACAGCAGGCTCAGGCTCAGGCTCAGTACGAGAACGCAAAGGCTGACTTCACGCGCTACGAGAATCTCTACAAGCAGAGAGTCATTCCGCGCTCGACTTATGACACGTACAAGACTCAGATGGATGTTGCTCTGTCCTCGCTGAATGTCGCTAAGGCTGCCACAACTGCGGTGCGGGACTCATTGCGTGATACGGAACTCAGAGCACCGTTTGACGGGGTAATTGTTGACAGAATGGTTGAGAGCTTCCAAGATATTACCGCCAAGCAGACGATCTTCATTCTTCAGGACATATCAACGCTGGAAATCGTCTTCAACGTCCCGGACACTGATGTAATCTGGGCCTCAAAAGCGACTTCCTCAGCCCCCGACTCAATCCGCGCAAAATTCGACGCAATCCCTGAGAGGACATTTCCCCTGACATTCAAGGAATTTGTCTTGCAGGCTGACCGTAACACCAACACGTTCCCGGTTACAGCCGTAATGCCTCAACAGAAAGATGTTGCCCTGCTGCCGGGAATGACCGCTACCGTTGAGGTGGAAGTGTCGGATTCTGAGGGCGGGGAAAAAGTCTACACAATTCCTCAGACAGCTGTTGTTACGAGCGGCGACCAAACATATGTGTGGCGTTGTGAGGACAATACCGTCAAGCGTGTAAGCGTCAGGCAGAGTACCCCCCACAACAACGGCTACGTCGAAATCTCAAGCGGACAGCTCAGAGACGGGAATATGATTGTGGTTGCCGGGGCGCATCTCTTACATGAGGGGCAGAAGGTCAGAATGTAACTTCTTCGGATAAGTGTATCCCTTTCCTGAGACTTTCGGGGGAGGGATTTTTTTGTTGACATTTCACGCAGTAAGCGCAGGTGTTTCCTTCATGGCCGGGAGCTGTAGATTCCCCGCGTCAAGCCCGGCTATCTTTTCGCGCAGAGCCTCAAGAATCCCGGCGGCAACATTCCCGGTCTGCTCCGTGATCTTCCCTTTGTCCGTCATAATGCCGTCAATCATTCTCTCCTGACGCTTCAGTGCCGACTCAAGCTGCCTCGCTGTATGCATGGCCTGAAGGGTAATGTCCTCGTCAATCTTCTTCATGTAGAGTGTGTGAGCTGGACTGCCTGCCTCATACCGTCCCAGAACCTCAAGCAGTGCCGGGAGCTTCTCCGCTGTGTACCTGTCGTTGTCCTCCTGAATCGTCCGCATTAACTCAGCGTAGAAACCTTCTGCCTCACGGACTGCCTGCAACGTTCCCCGCTCAATGATGGCGATTCTCTGCGCGGCTAACTCGTTGAGCTTCTCCTGCATGGCCGTTACAGCCTCAGCTATTCTCACGAAGCCTTCAGCCCTCGCACGCTCCTGCGCAATACGGCTCTGGGTCTGCGCCTCGATGATGTCGAGCTGTGCCTGCCTCATGAGTCCTACACGGTCATTCTCGATTTGTGCGCGTTCCTTGTCGATTTGCGCCGCCCTCACACGGTCAGGGTCATATGTTGTTGTGGTGTGGCTGGTGTAACTGTGTGAGCTTCCACCGCTGTATGACGCAACCGCGCTGGTGAGTGCCGGGCCGCTTCCGCCGCTGAAGAACGACTTTACCGTGTCGACAGCGTTTTTGCAGAATGACGTAATCCCCGACCACAGTCCCATTATTGCGCCCCCTGTCCTGATATTCCGTTCTGCATCCTGAACATGAGCGAGTTGTATTCCCTCTCACGCCTCGCAAGCTCCTCACCGTATGCACCAGCGTCCGACAAATATACATCGTAATTCTTCCGCCTCAATGCCGAGAAGCCATCGAGAATTTCAGCCGACACCTTATCAAGTCCGTTGTCAGCAACAAACGAGATTATCCCGTCAATTCGGAGGTCAAGAAGCGAGTCAGCCCAGTTGAGAATAAATATCCTGTCAGCCGACGAAGTACACGAAAATATTATCTTCTGCAAAGCTCCCTGAAACTTTGACGTGAGTTTGTAGAGCATACTTTCAGCCTTGAATTTCTCCTGAAGACTTCCGCCTGGC
>JAFSRQ010000042.1 GCA_017446055.1 Synergistaceae bacterium
TTGATGAGCCTGACACGCTGACAGAGGAGTCGCCAGTTGATGAGCCTGACACGCTGACGGAAGATTTGCCCCTTGATGAGCCTGACACGCTGACAGAGGAGTCGCCAGTTGATGAGCCTGACACGCTGACGGAGGAGTTGCCCGCTGATGAGCCTGACACGCTGACGGAAGATTTGCCCCTTGATGAGCCTGACACGCTGACAGAGGAGTCGCCAGTTGATGAGCCTGACACGCTGACGGAGGAGTTGCCCGCTGATGATGAGCCTGATATGTTGACGGAGGAATTGCCCGCTGGTGATGAAGCTGACACGCTGACGGAGGAATTGCCCGCTGATGTTGAGACTGATACGCTTACGGAGGAGTCCCCCGCTGTTGAGCCTGACACATTGACGGAAGAGTCCAGCGATGACGAAATACCATCCCCAGAAACAGAAGAAGATATCCCGGACATTATTCTTGATGATGAGCCGGAAGAAAATCTAGACACGGAAGAAGTGCAGACTGACACAATGCCAGAAGATTTATATTCACCAGACCAGGAAGAAGCGCGCGAAGATTTTTCCCCAGACCCAGAAGAGGAAGAAGAATCATATGATCCCAGCCTTATAGCCGCAGCAATGTCATCCAGCACTATCGATGACGCTATTGCCCGCCACAATTCCGAGCTTGCAGACAGCCTACTCATGAAGACTGCCGGACTGCCCTCTGACAGATTCGAGATGCTCGTGATAGACCTGCTGTCGAAGATGGGATATTTCGCGTTCCAGACAGCAAGGTACACCACAGAGTCATCCGGGAGCGACATGATTCACGGTGTAATCCTCGACAACAAGACCGGCGCGAACATCTACATACAGGCTCGGAAATTATCGCCCGGAAGAACCGTAGGCAAGGCCGACATTCAGGAGTTTATCGATGAGCTTTCAGACAAGGGCGGGAAAGGCATTTACGCGACAACAGCATCATTCTCCGAGAACGCCAAAATTCTGGCCAATGACGAAAGGCTCATGCTGATTGACGGTGAGAGGCTCGCTAATCTCATGATAGCCAACAATTTCTGCGTGAGTGTCGAGAAAGTCTACGAGATAAAAGCCATAGACAGCGAGTCATTCAGCGAGTACGAATGAGGATATACCTTCTCAGCATGGGCTGCGCGAAGAACACCGCCGACTCCGAACACCTCAAGGCACAACTCGAATCCTCCGGCCATGAAGTTACCGACAGCCCCGACAACGCCGAGTGCGCTATCATCAACACATGCGGCTTCATTCAGGACGCGGTGAAGGAGAACATTGACGCGATACTTGACCTCGAAGCCCTCAAGAATGACGGTAGCATCAACACGCTCATTGTCGCCGGGTGCCTCGTCAACCGCTACGGGAAGGAGCTGCGCGAAGAGTTTTCCGGGACTGTTGACTTGTTCGTCAGGTCTGAGGAGTGGGACCAGGTCATTCACTTTCTCGGCGGCCATGAGAACACTAACTGCCCTCCCGTACCAGTCAGCAGCAACTATTATTCCCGTTACCTGAAAATCTCCGAGGGCTGCAACACGCTCTGCTCATACTGCGCAATCCCGATGATTCGCGGGCGACTCAGGAGCGTACCTTTGCGGCAAATCGTGAATGAGGCAACAATCATGTGCGCGGCGGGGGCAAAGGAGCTGTGCCTTGTCGGTCAGGACTTGACGGTTTACGGCCAGGATTTTGCTGACGGGACAGACCTCCGCACACTCATACGCGAGCTCAACGCCTCAGTTCCGGCGGGGACATGGTTACGCCTGCTCTACCTTCACCCGAACCGCGTTGATGAGTCTCTTGTTGACTTTCTCATGTCGCAGGACAAGGTGCTCCACTACCTAGACATCCCCATTCAGCACGCAGACCCGGAGATACTCTCACGGATGAACCGCCCCTGCCCGGAAGGACACATGCGGAGAATATTCACCTACATCCGGGAGCTTGACCCTCTTTTTGCGCTGAGGACTACTGTGATGACTGGCTTTCCCGGTGAGACGGCTGAAAGTTTCGGGCGGCTGATGGATTTCGTGAGTGATGTTGAGTTCGACAGGCTGGGAGCGTTCGTGTATTCCCCCGAAGAAGGCACAAAGGCGGCGGCCATGTCAGGCAGAGTCTCACGCAAGACCGCAGAGTCCCGCTGTAACCGTCTCATGACTCTTCAGGCTGAAATCTCGCAGGAACGCGGCGAACTCTTCACAGGCCGTGAGCTTGATGTGATGGTTGAGGAGGTTGACACGGAAGCGGGCGAGGCTTGGGGAAGGTCTTACCGCGATGCTCCCGAAGTTGACGGCCTCGTGTGCGTAACGGGGGATATTGGCGGTGTCAGGGAGGGCGATATTGTGAGGGCAGGTATCTATGACTGCGCGGAAAATGATTTGTTCGGGGAGGTTGTATCGTGAGAAATTATCCGTGGTATGTGTGGGTGGCGAGCTTGTTCGGGCTTGGGTTCATTCCTTCAGGGATGCCCGGCACTGTCAGCTCGGCGGCGGCTTGTGTGGTGAGCGTGTTCGTTGACGTTCCTTTGTGGGCAATAATTCTCGTGTCAGCAATAGGCGTTTATGTTACCGGGAAATCCGAGGTCTACTTCAGCAAGAAAGATCCCAGCTTCCTCAACATTGACGAGCTTCCGGGAATGTGGCTGACGATATATCTTCTGCCGAAAGGGTTCATCATTCCGGGATTCTTCCTGTTCCGTCTGATAGACATACTGAAGCCGTGGCCTGTCTGCGCGATGGAGAAACTTCCGGGCGGCTGGGGCATCATGGCCGATGACATAGTGGGCGGCATAATGGGCAACGTAATGCTTCAGGCACTCAACGCATACTTCTACCATTCGGGATGGCTGTATTCACTCATAGGAGGGTGGTTAGGATGAAGACTGCTGTGCTTGCGGCGATTGGGGACGAGCTTCTTTCCGGCGCGAGGCTTGAGAGGAACGCTCACTTCATGGCCGGGAAATTTCACGCTAAGGGCTGGGAGGTCAGGCGCATAGAGATAGTATCAGACACAGAGTCGGAAATTATCGCCCTGTTGTTGCGCTGGGTCGGCAAAACTGACTTGCTCATACTCTCAGGGGGACTCGGCCCGACTCATGACGATATGACACGCCACGCAATAGCCCGGTACTTGGGTTGCGGACTTGTGGCTGACGATGCCGCGTATGACCGTGTGCTTGACCGCGTGAAGGATGACCCCAAGCGTTACGCCTACACTGAGAGCGTGAGAGACCCACAGGCCATGATTCCCGAACTCGCCGAGACTGTCTTCAACCCCGCCGGATTCGCATTAGGGATGAAGTTTACCCGCGAAGGAACGAGAGTCATAGCCCTTCCGGGAGTCCCGTTTGAGTATGAAGCTATGGTGAGGCAGGAATTGCCAGAAATTTTTGCTGCTGACGAAAAGCGGGTTGCCTCAGTGATAATCCTCGACACACCAGAGATGCACATAGCCGCAAAGATTCCCGAAGTCATCAGTCATCCCTTCCTCCACGTGTCTATACTGCCCGCGTTACCTCAAGTCGAGCTGATTATTCGCGGTGAGCCTGACACTGTAGCATGGGGTGAAGGACTCACACGCTCGCGTTTTGCCGGGCTTGTCCTGCCGGAAGGGTCAATGTCGGTTGCTGACGCTGTGCTGATTGAGGCGCGGACTAAGGGCGTTCACGTGTCATGCGCTGAGTCTTGCACGGGCGGACTCGTTGGTGCGGCGTTGACTGACATAGCCGGGAGTTCTGATGTCTTCAACGGGTCAGCCGTAACCTACAGCAACGATGCCAAGCGGAATATACTCGGAGTGAGTGAGGCTACTCTGCGTGATTTCGGGGCGGTCAGTGCTGAATGTGCGTGTGAGATGGCTGAAGGCTCGCGGAGGGTTTACGGGACGGATTATGCGGTGTCGACAACAGGAATCGCCGGGCCTGACGGAGGGACTGACACGAAGCCTGTCGGGACTGTGTGGTTCGGAGTCGCCGGGCCTGACGGTGTGAGGGCGGTGATGAGACTCTTGCCGGGAAACCGCGGGGAAGTCAGGACAAGGGCGGTGCGTTTCGCTCTGGCTGAACTGTGGAAGTCAATACATAATCAGTAAGGTTACTAGCCGCTGAACTAATCCGCAAATTTCTCCCATAACGATAAACTTTTAGGCTATAATTGAACAATTCACATACTCACATAAGGGAGGCTGAGTAGCAGTAAAGTCTCAAAAATTTACAACTTCAAGAAAGGAGAATGATAAATATCACAACAATAAATCCTTTGGGGACAAATCCTTGAAGGTCGGTGCTAGTTCATAAGACGTCGCACTGTCTGCCTGCGGGCAGCTTGAACGGGAACTGCCACCGTAAAAATACAAAGCGAGAACCAAGCACAAAAAATTTGGCAAATTCACAAAGAAAGGAAAAAGTTACTGGCACGATATCATTATCGTGTGTACCCGTTCGTCAGCGGGGAAGTTACGCCCTCGGAGTGTCATGCCAACATGAGTAGATTATCGAAAATGGACACGTTGAACAGGGAATGAAACTTAAGGGTTGATGTTCAGCTCTTTATCAGTTTTCAGTAACGGCAATAATCTCATGTGGCTTTTCTTAGTATTTATCACCCTAGTCTCAGGAGCTGCGGCAGGCTGGTACGCTTGGACTGTGTACCAGAAGCTGGAAGAAGCTCCTATTGGTCATCCCCGCGTAGCTGAACTCTCCACAACAATCCACGAGGGAGCTATGGCGTTCCTCAAGAAGGAATACTCATGGCTTGCTCCGTTCGTGGGAGTCGTGGCGGTACTCCTTATTGCGGCACCCGGTCTCGGACTCGGCTCTGCTTTCGCGTTCGTTCTCGGAGCGGCTTGCTCGGCTACGGCAGGCTGGATCGGAATGTACGTAGCAACCAACTCCAACGGACGCACAACATACGCGGCTCTTGCAGGAATGCCCGCGGAGACTCCCGCCCCCAAGAAGGCGAAGAAGTCTGTTGACCTCGACAAGTCCGAAGCAGTCGCAGAAGACACACCCGCACCCGCACCCGAAGCTCCCAAGTCAGAAGGCATACTCTCAACGGCGGCAGGCAATGCCCTTGAAGTAGCGTTCTCAGGCGGAAGCATCGTAGGAATGGTAGTTGTCGGACTCGGTCTCGCAGGCTTGGCGGTCGCGTACCTGTTCCTGAATGATGTTACGGCTTTGACGGCGTTCGGAATGGGGGCAAGCTCAATCGCTCTGTTCGCGCGTGTCGGAGGCGGCATCTACACGAAGGCTGCTGACGTAGGTGCTGACCTTGTCGGAAAAGTCGAGGCAGGAATCCCTGAAGATGACCCCCGCAACCCCGCAACAATCGCGGACAACGTGGGCGACATTGCAGGAATGGGCGCGGACCTGTTCGAGTCTTACGTCAACTCAGTGCTTGCGGCTATGGCTATCGGCCTGGTCTACAAGTTCACGGAGGGCGGCGAGGCTCTGGGACTGTGGGGTGTAGGCTTCCCGATGTTCCTTGCGGCATGGGGCGTTTTCGCGTCAATCGTGGGATGCATGATGATTTCGCAGAAAGCTCCGTTTGCCGGGAAAATCAGGTCAGCAATCGCAAAGCTACCGGGCATGGCCGGAGTCGTTAAGCGCATTGAGGACGGAGACGCGGCGTTTGCCCTGAGGACCGGGACGTTTGTAGCGGGCGGACTCATGATTGCCGGAACGTTCATATTGAGCATCCTCTTCTTCTTCTCGAACTCGATGGGCGTTTTCCTGTCGGTTACGTCAGGCGTTCTCGCTGGAATCATCATCGGCATAGTAACGGAGATCTACACGTCGGGCGATTACAGGTTCGTGCAGTCAGTCTCGGCTTCATCTGACACTGGAGCGGCGACGGTCATACTTTCAGGTCTCTCACTCGGAATGATGTCGACAGGAATCCCCGTTCTCCTTATCTGCTTGTCGACCCTCATCAGCTACTATCTCGCGGGAATGTTCGGTGTTGCAGTGGCGGCTGTCGGAATGCTCTCAATCACTGGAATTTCACTGAGTGTTGACGCATACGGCCCAATCGCTGACAACGCTGGCGGCATCGCTGAGATGAGCGAGCTTCCTGAAGGTGTGCGCAAAATCACCGACCACCTTGATGCAATCGGCAACACAACAGCGGCAATGGGCAAGGGACTGGCTATCGGTTCTGCGGCTTTGACGGCACTGGCTCTGTTCGTGGCGTATTCGCAGGCGGCTCACATCGACAAGATCGACATCATGAATCCTTACGTCATCGTCGGACTTCTCATCGGCGGTATGCTTCCGTTCATCTTCTGCTCGCTCTCGATTGACGCTGTGAGCAAGGCTGCGGGTTCGATGATTGAGGAAGTACGCAGGCAGTTCCGCGAGATTCCGGGCATCATGGAGGGAACCGGCAAGCCTGACTCGAACAGGTGCGTTGAGATTTCGACCCACGCGGCTTTGACTCAGATGATAGTCCCCGGCGTTATGGCAATCGCTGTACCTGTGCTTGTGGGATTCATTCTGGGCAAGGAGGCTCTCGGCGGTCTTCTGGGCGGAGCAATCGTTACGGGTGTTATGATGGCTCTGTTCATGGCGAACTCGGGCGGTGCTTGGGACAACGCGAAGAAGTACATCGAGGAAGGCCACTTCAACGGCAAAGGCTCACCCAATCATGCGGCGGCAGTTGTCGGTGACACGGTTGGCGACCCATTCAAGGACACTGCTGGCCCTGCGCTGAACATCCTCATCAAGCTGATGACGGTTGTAGCACTGGTGCTTGCTCCGCTGTTCTAGGGAATAAGCGAAAGTTTGACGGGAGGAGTCGTGAGTGGCTTCTCCCGTTTTTGTTATCCACGAAGCGGTGTAAGGTCTATCACTGCTGACTCTGTAGGGTACTCAATCCCGCCCATGTCAAACTTGTACTTCTCATCCCCATGCGTCAAATCAAGATACCTGTAGCCCTTCTCCATGAGGATTTTCACGGTCTCATTCACCAGAAGCAAGCCGGGACTGTAGAACTTGAACTTGTCATTAATCGCCAGCTTGGGAACTTCCACTGACATTATGCGCCTGTTGTCATAGCCATACATGAATGCTGCGACTTCATCATCAACCGTAATGAACGCACAGAATCCCTCTTCGGCCTCTGGAATTTGCGCCGAGTACCTGAAGAAACGTTTGCCTATCCTAGTGCGCAGACTCGTGAAGCCGTATCTCGAAACCTGACGCGCCACGTATATATCATCACAGGCGGCAAGAATCTTCCTCGCAGAATCATTCCTCAGTTCATCGCGGAAGAATGTCCCCGCCTTGATGACATGACCGCCGCGTGAAAGTCGGTTATAGGCCGTTCGTATGTTCTGCCTAACGCTTTTGCTGAGGGAGGCTGTGTAAGCGGAAAATGTTTCATGAATGTCTAGGGGGATTTTCACGTTCCTCTCTACAGTGAACTTTTGCCCGCTGAATATCTCGCCGAGAAAGCGTCTGCTTAAGCTGGCCGAGTCCAGACAATTCCATTCCAGAACGTCAAAGCCGTCATCAGCAAGGCAGCACAGGAACTTCAAGAACGCCGCCCTCAGAGTCTCAGCAGGCTTGTCCTCAGCAAGAAGGACATCTACATAGTTGAAATCTCCGAACAGCTTGACTTTCCTCCTGCCGAATTTCCTCACAGGAGCAACCAGAAGAACATCATCGCCATCCTGAACAGAGTAAACTTTCACAGGGTTTCCCCTCGGCGAATGGGCAATGAATCTCAGCAGGAACTTGTATATCCTCCAGTATAACCTTTCTTCACACTCTATTACATCGGGATGCTGATATGAATGGAAAGTACTGCTGCTACTCTTTATTTTCTCATACAGGGAACGAAAGACACAAATAGGCTGTGAGCTGTGAGCTGTGAGCTGATTATAGGCCGCCGATTTCAAGTTTGTCAACACTCCTTTTACGTAAAAAATGCAGGGAGAAGCCGCAAATAACTTCCCCCGTTTTTGTGGGCGAATCAGTCCCATAGCCCCCAGTCAACCCGCCTCATCCAGAAGCCACAGCGCGGGCATCTTATGATCCGCCTGCTTGAAACAGTCCTCATATCCCCTCCGCACTTTTTGCACTTGTGGCGATAATCCGCGTATTTTGTGCAGTGTTTCTCCGGGTCGCCGAACAGGATTCTCATGAAACGGGCTAACTTGGGCCATATCCGTTCAGGAAATTCACGCGCATGACTTTTCTTCGGGACGTACATAGCTAGGGATTCCCGGCAGTCATACTCGCCACATTTCACGCATCTCATGAGCAGCTTGTTGCAGTCCGCCCATCCGTCAGGGTGTTCCTCGGTGAAACGTTTTGCTTCTTCGCCAAGCCTGCCGGTTCTCATCTCCTCGAATCTCTTAAAGACAAGGCGGGGGAAACTGAGTCCTGCCCCAAGAAACGCGGTGAATTTATACCCGCACCTCCAGCAACAGTACTCTTTGAATATACCCATGCCCTATTTCTTCCTTCCGCGGCGCAGGTAAATCACTGCAGTAGACGCAAGCACAAAACCCATACTGAGTCCCGCAAGCGAAATCAGGCAGTTTACCCCGTTAAGCTCAACCCATTCACGCGCACCGAGATATATTCCCGTTATCGCGAAATAGAACAGGTCGCCGGGTATCAGCGGTATGATTGACGGGTAAACGAAATATGTTGACGGCTGTTTGCGTCTTATTGCGAGAAACTCAGCGTACAATGCCGCCGCTGAGGCTGAGAGTGTCATGTACCCGAAACGCCCCGCGATTATCCCCGGAAGGTACACCACGCAGACACGCGACAATGCCCCGCCGAGTCCAGCAAGCCACAAGTCCTTTACCGGTATCCTGAAGACCACGCCGAATCCCACTGAGGCCACGAACGACAGCGCAACCAGCAGCACCGGGTCAGTCGGAGCTTTTATCGCCGGGCTTATCATCCCCTCAACACCGAACATCAGGAACGCTCCGTATATCCCGAGGGCAAGTGCCATAGTCTCAACAGAAATCTTCAGCATCTGCAATATCCCGTTATTCTCGTTGCCGCACAGCAAGTTACGCATAGCATTCACGAGGGGGATGCCGGGTATCACGAGCATTGATACCGTTATCATGATTACCGCGAAATTCCCGTTGAAGCCGGAGTATATGAACGCCAGAGCCACCGAAGCCGCCGCAAACATCGTGAGGGAGTTCACAAGCATCCTGTCCAGCCCGGAACGCTCAAGCCACGACATCAGGAAGTGTATCAATGCGGTAACACAAACAATCGGCAGGGTGTCCCACAAAGTAGCACCGAACATCACACCAAGACACAGCATAGCGCAGATTTTCCCGCCCAGTACGACAAGCTCCGGGTAATCGCCGACGTTCACAGCACGGTCAAGCATTTGCGCCAGAGTCTTGGGATTGGGGGTAATCTCCGCTATCTTGTAGGATAACTGATTGAGGCTTCGCAGTCGGTCAAGGTGAATCCCGGAGGAAGGAACAGAGATTTGCCGGGAGGAATAATTACCGTCAGAGTCATACGCGCTGACTGACATGTGAGTCGTGAGAAGGTATATGCTGACCTCATGAAGACCGTAAGCACGGCACACAGTGTTGACCGCAGTGTGAATACGCTCTAGGTTTGCCCCGCTCATGATCATATTGCGGCTCAGGCTCACGCAGAACTCCAGAACGTAATCAATATCGCGCATCATGAAAGCATCCTTTCTGCCGACTCTATCACGTGCTTCGCGAGGACTGCTGTTGTTACCGCGCCGACTCCGCCCGGCACCGGGGTAATTGCCCTCACTGTATCAGCGACATTCTCATAGTCGACATCACCGCACAATTTCCCGTCAGCGTCAACGTTAATCCCCACGTCAACAACAACCTGACCCGGCGAAACGAACGAGGCATCAACGAACCTAGTCCGGCCGATTGCGGCAATGATTATGTCTGACCTGCGCGTGATTTCCGGGAGACTGGCGGTTTTGCTGTGGCAGATTGTTACGGTGGCGTTGCGTCTCATGAGGAGCATTGACACGGGGCGGCCTATGACGAGACTCCTGCCGATTACCGCGACATTCTTCCCGTCAACATCAACCCCGTAATAGTCGAGAAGCTCAACACATGCCTGCGCTGTGCACGGAGGGTAGCCAGTCTCAGACCCTGTGAAGACTCCGGCAAGTGATGAGTCGGTCATGCAGTCGACATCTTTCGACGGGTCAAGGTATGCTGCTACTGTCTCCTCGTAGTCTCTGTACTCAGCGGGGCGGAACATCATACAGCCATGAACGGACTTGTCATTGCTGATTTCGCGTACATGCCCGCGCATACGGCTGATTATCTCGTTCATGTCAACGTCCCAGCCGCCGGGGTACAAGATTCTGTTTACGCCGATACCGATTTTCTCACAGCGTTTCATGATGCTCTTCTCGTAGGACAAATCTTCAGGCTTATCACCAACCCTCAGCAAAGAAAGGACGGGACTCACTCCCCGCGCCTTGAGAGCCTCACATCTTGCGGACAATTCTTCGGTGAGTTTTGCGGCTACAGGAGACCCCTTCAGGATTTCGGCCATGCTAGACCCTCCTGACAATGAGAGTGATTTTCCCGGAGATGTCATCTGCCTTCTGCATGTATTCAGCCATGAGTGAGTCAATCTCTGACTCTAAGTCGCGAGCTTCCTGGCAGTCCTTGAGGCTTCCTGTGTTCACGTATACGTTCATGGCGGCGGAAGTCATAGCGGCTTCGCACAGAGATACGCCGCAGCCGACATCGGAGATCAGCATGATGTTGCCCTTCTCCATAGCTGTATCAAGAAGATCGAGAGCATCACAGCAGCGTCTGACCATTTCGGCGGGGGCTTTGCAGGCATTGAGTGTGACGCGGGCGAAAATCTCCTTGCGTCCGGGGTAATCCTTCGGTAGCTTCCACGCGGCAGAAAGTTCCGGGAATGCTTTTGCGTCCTCGTCAGCAAGCTCAAGAAGTCTCACCCTGAGTTTCTCTGCGCGGGCGGCAATGTCCTTCATCTCCGGCTCTACGTCAGCGTATCTCCTGTTGCCTATGGTGAAATTCGCGGCCATCTCGCACAGGGCTGCTCCTAACGCACCGACAAGAGCAGAGACAGCACCGCCTCCGGGCATTGTGATTTTTGCGCCGACCAAACGCGAGAACTCAGCGCAGGATTCCTTCATCAGCAAATTTTCGGCCATGACTAGAACAGCCCCCTTACCTTGCCGTCAGCATCAATGTCGATATTCAGAGCGGCGGGTTTCTTGGGCAGACCGGGCATCGTCAT
Organism: Synergistaceae bacterium; assembly: GCA_017446055.1. Lineage (GTDB taxonomy): Bacteria > Synergistota > Synergistia > Synergistales > Aminobacteriaceae > JAFUXM01. The sequence continues at coordinate 11,278 of JAFSRQ010000042.1, forward strand.
AATCTCCCCGGTAACAGCAACAAGGAAGCCAGCCCCAGCAGAGAGTCTCACTTCGCGCACGGTAATCCTGAATCCCGAAGGCCGTCCTATTTTCGCGGGGTCATCCGAGAGCGAGTACTGAGTCTTCGCCATGCACACAAGAAGGTCATCTTTCCCCAGCTCGTGAATCTGAGCGAGGTCTTTTTCCGCCTGTGCTGTGAAGTCGACACCGTCCGCGCCGTAAATTTCCCGTGCAATCGCGTTCATCTTCTCTTTGGGGGACATGGCCGGGTCATAGATGAATCGGAATGCTGACGGCTTCTCGCAGGCTTCCACAACTTTGCGGGCTAACTCAGTTCCTCCCTCGCCGCCTTTTGCCCAGACTTCTGACAGGGCGAATGACGCTCCGAGTTCCTCACACTTTTTCGCGACAAGTGCAAGCTCCGCCTCTGTGTCATTGGGGAAACGGTTAATCGCCACGACGACAGGCAGACCGTATTTCTGTACGTTCTCGATGTGCTTCATGAGGTTGGGTATTCCTGCTTCAAGGGCGGGCAAGTCCTCCGTGTTAAGCTCAGTCTTCTTGCGTCCTCCGTGCATCTTCAGTGCTCTCACAGTAGCAACAACAACAACAGCGTCCGGCTTCAGCCCTGCGACACGGCACTTGATGTCAAGGAATTTCTCCGCGCCCAAGTCCGCGCCGAAGCCTGCCTCAGTAACAAGGTAATCCGCGCACTTGAGTCCGAGCCTCGTAGCCTGCACAGAGTTGCAGCCGTGTGCGATGTTCGCGAAAGGTCCGCCGTGAATGAACACCGGGCTACCTTCGAGGGTCTGGACGAGGTTGGGCTTTATCGCGTCCTTCAGCAACACCGCCATTGACCCCGCCGCGCCAATGTCGGAGGCTGTTACGGGCTTTCCGTCATACGTGTACGCAAGGACAACCCTGCCGAGTCTCGCTTTGAGATCCATCAAGTCAGCAGACAGACACAGAATCGCCATGACCTCAGACGCAACGGTGATGTCGAAGCCTGACTCGCGGGGGACTCCGTTGGCTTTTCCGCCGAGGCCGATGATGATGTTCCTCAATGCGCGCTCGTTGAGATCCATCACCCTGCGGAAGACGACTCTTCTTGGGTCAATGTTCAGCTCGTTTCCCTGCTGGATGTGGTTGTCGAGCATGGCCGCGCAAAGGTTGTGTGCTGTGGTGATTGCGTGAAGGTCGCCGGTGAAGTGAAGGTTGATGTCCTCCATCGGTATGACCTGTGCGTAACCTCCTCCTGCCGCGCCGCCTTTGAGTCCGAAGCTGGGTCCTAATGACGGTTCACGGAGGGCTGCCATCGCGTTTTTGCCGATTTTCCGCAGGCCGTCTGTGAGTCCTACGGTTGTTGTGGTCTTGCCCTCGCCTGCTGGTGTGGGAGTGATGGCGGTAACCAGTATCAATTTTCCGTCTGGCTTGCCTGCGAGTCTCTTTGCTGTTGACGGTGAGAGCTTTGCTTTATATCGTCCGTAAAGCTCTAACTCGTCCTCAGATATTCCGATTTTGTCAGCAACCTTGATGATGGGTTCGGGTGTTACTGACTGCGCAATCTCTATGTCGCTTGGGAATGACATTGTGATTCTCCTTTGTGTTACGTGGATTTGTTGCGTGGAATTATAGCAGAGGGGGGAAAAGTGGTTATGATAGAATATTCGGCGGGGAGTGCCCAGTTTGTTCGGGCGATTCGCCGGGGTGAACCTCCGAGTACTGAACAAGGAAAGGAGGGGATAGCGTGGAGAAAATAATAAGACTCGTGAAAGCACTTACCGAGCTAGCACGAGCCATTGCGGAAATCATCCGTGAGTTCAAAGCGTAAATTCCCTTACCGTAGGACTTTGTTCTGAGGTGGGGATGACGGCCCCGCTTCAGGCGAGTCCATTTGTTGAGTTGTCCTATAGCTCCCCTAGGACGGCTCTTATTATACTACACAGCAAGAAACGGAGCTGAACAATCCATGCCAAAAACATTAGTCGCATTCTTCAGCAAGAGCGGACGCACCAAGTCAGCAGCCGAGACGATAGCCCGCGAGATTTCCGCTCCCCTCCACGAAATTATCACCGTCAAGAAATACCCCCGCACCTACCTCATGACCATACTTGAGTCGCGCAAGGAGTTCAAGCGCAACGAGAAGCCCGAACTCGCCAGCCCCAAGGTTGAGGATTTCGCCTCGTATGACCGCATAATTCTGGGCTTCCCCGTGTGGTTCTGGACATGCCCGATGGCTGTTGTGTCGTGGCTGGGGCAGTACGACTTCAGCGGCAAGGAGATATTCCCCTTCTGCACCAGCGGAGGAAGCTCCTGCGACAAGGCCACCGCAAAAATCCGCGAGCTTTGCCCAGGCGCGAACGTCCACAACGGCATCAAGGCCAACACTATCGACAGCGCAAGAATCCGGGAGTGGCTCAAGTCCTGACCGCCTCACCTGCACAGTGCCTCAGAGTACAGGTACACTCCCCGCTTCGAGTTCGGGTGAATGTGGTCGTTGAGATAGTAGCCTGCTGTTGACGCTAGGACTTCTGACGATATTAGCCCGTTCACGTCAAAATATTCATGGCCTTCATGAGCGCAATAATCCCTGAGAGCCTGAGAGTATGCCTCGTTCTTGGCGAGCTTGTCGGCGTAAGTCAGCGGCGTGTACGGGTCTCCGTCATCCGACCACCACGGGGCAATGTACGCGAACTTAGCGGCGGGATTCTTCTCACGGATGAGGGCTTCGAGGGACTAAAGGCGTGAGACGTATTCGCCCGGAGTCATGGCGCAGGTACTAGGGTTGTAGTAGCGGACATCGTTCGTGCCGACCGCGACAACGTACAGCCCCGCTCCTGTTGAGGCGATTTCGTCAGCGTGCTCGATGAGAGTCTTCACCGTCCCGCCCCCGAATGATACGTTGTGAATCTCAGCGGTGATTTGCCCTTCAAGCGGCTCATAGTAGGGATACCCGCCGTTCCTCGAACCCTGAGTAACCGAGTCCCCCACAAAGCACACAGACCCCGCCGAGTTCACCAGCCTCATGAAGCGCGACTCCCTCACGTCAGCAGCAAGCGGTGAAACTTTCTCGCGGACATATCCCCTTTCGTCAAAGTGCCAGCGTTCACGAACCATGTCGAAATTGAATGCGTGTCCGAAGACTGTCGACGATATTACCCGGCAGACTTCCTCAGCGCGGGCAAGGTCATACGTCGTGAGGCTCGCGGACAATTCCCCGCCAGCAATCACACTCAGCGGTACGGGCCTGTAGTTGCCGCTCATCTGTGCGCATGTCCACATGGGGATGATGCTCCCGCCGATGATTTCGCGATTGTTACGGTCAATGTAGACTTCAACGAGGATGCTTGCGTCGCCGTTGTACTCGCGGTAGATGTTGGCGTAATTTCCCGGACACCACGCCGTGAAGACTTTTCTGTTGTTGAAGGTTGAGATTTCCGCCGGCTGCACTGCGTGGGGATGGTCGGCAAGGATTATGTCAGCCCCGAAGTCCCGGAAGATTTCCCCCCAAGCCAGCTGGTACTCGTCAGGCTTCATGAGGAACTGCTCCCCCATGTGAGGCAGGACGACGATGAAGTCCGGGCTGAGTGATTTCGCGCGGTCAAAGTCTCTCCTCACGCTCTCCTTGACGGCCTCGAAATTCTTGCTTGACGGTGAGACGATAAGCGATGTCAGGAAGCTCACATCCTCCGAATGCAGAAGGTCATCCTCAGAATATCCGTTGCTCCCGAAAGTGTAGGACAGGACAGCGAACTTCAGCCCGCCCTTCTCGATTAGCCTCACGCTGTGTGCGTCCTTGTCGTCCTGAGACCTGTACGAGCCTGTATGCGGGAGTCCTATTCTGTCCAGAGCGTCAAGAGTCCTCAATGCCCCGTCCCTGCCCTTGTCGAGCAAATGATTGTTGGCGGTCGTAACCAAATCGAACCCCGCCCGCTTCACAGCCTCGCCGAAAGAGTCCGGGTAATTCAGCGCAAGTGTTTTTCCGTCCTCGTAATTGCTCGTGGAATACCCCGCCTCTTGTCCCGCCATCGGCCCCTCGAACACGCCGATTGCCAGGTCTGCTGACTGTATGTATTCCCGCGTGAACTCGAACATGTCATCATAGCTCCCGTTTCCTCGCTTCACCTAGTCTTCAAGCATTATCAGGTCTCCGCAGAACAATATCCTGAAAGCGTCCCGGAACTCACGGCGTTGTGTTCCGGCCATGACTGGAGGGAGAAAGAAATTCCCGGCCTCAGTGGGTGCTTCTGTCTTGCGTAAATAGCTGCGGACTCTCCTCGCCATTCTCCATGTGCCTCTGAGAATATAGCCTGCGAAATTCACGGCCTTGTTGTTACTGTGAGACTGAAGCCAGTTTCTGACGGCGGATTTTATTGCTGACTTGTTGATGCTTACGGTGATGAATCCCGCGTACACTGACCAGACACCCGCGATGATTATTGCCGCTAAGACTGCTTTCTTCATGATAATGCGTCCTCCTTGCGTGAAATATATTCTCCTCACGGCAAAAACACCGGGGGATTGTTCCTGTGATGCTCAATGATTCTTGGCGCGGGCATAACTACGGTGCAGTTGTCCGGGACATCGCATGTTACGACACAGTTCGCCCCTATGCAGACGTTGCTGCCAACATGGACTCCTCCGATGATTTTCGCCCCGCAGCCTATGAAGACGTTGTCGCCGATTACGGGCGCGCCTTGGTTCTTGCTGCCTTCAAGGGTGTTCGAGCCGATTGTTACCTGGTGGAAGATTGTGCAGTCGCGTCCGATTTCCGCCCCCATAGAAATGAATATCCCTGAGATTCCGTGCGGGAACTTGGGGCATGACGCTATGCGGGTTTCTATTGGGATTGAAGCGTTGTGTACGGTGAGGTATCTTGCGTAGAGGAAGGAATATATGCGGCGGGTGAAGCGATTACTTGATGAGATTTTGCGGCGGATGTTCCAGAATCTTGCGAGGGGCAAATCTCCTGTGAGGATTGCTTTGACGGCTGACTTGATGACGTGAAGCAGCCTTCTCATTGCGGGGACTCCTGAATCAGGGCGCAATTATGGCAACGGGCAACGGGCAACGGGCAACGGGCAACGGGCAAATATAGCGTTGTAATCCGTCAATGTCAACAGCTCCTTTCATGGGGGATAATTTCCGCGCAAGATTGTAGCATAGTGTATAATCCCAAATCAAAAACGGGGTAACTTCATGGGAAAAGTACTGTTCATCCGCCAGCAAACTTACAGCCAGCCGGAAATCGACTCAGCCGTCCTCCGTGCGTTCAATCATTTCGGGGGGATAACTCATTTCGTCAGCAAAGGCGACCGTGTCCTACTCAAGGTCAACCTCGTATCCGGCCATGACATCACACGCCGGGTAACAACAGACCCCACAATCGTCCGGGCTGTGGCAAGACTCGTTCTTGAGGCGGGCGGGACTCCCTTCATCGCAGACAGTCCCGGCATCGACAGCTTCAAGTCGGCGGCGGAAAAAGCCGGGTTCATGGCCGTTGCGCGTGAGCTGGGGATTGAGTGCGCGGAGCTGACAGACCCGGTTGACCTCCCGGCAAGCGATGGGGCGGACTTCAAACGTATCCAGGTCAGCAGGCATGTCATAGAGGCCGACAAGGTGATAAGCCTGGCGAAGCTCAAGACTCACGGGCAGATGTATTTGACGATGGGAGTGAAGAATCTTTTCGGGACAATTCCCGGGCGGCTCAAAGCTGGCTGGCACTACAACGTCGGACTCAACCGCGAGAAATTCGCTGGGCTTCTCCTCGACATATACGCCGGAGTCAAACCTAACTTCACGCTTCTTGACGGGGTTATAGGTATGCACGGCGACGGCCCTACGTCAGGAGACCCGTACGAGTTCGGGATAATCGGGGCTTGTGTCGACGCTCTGACGATGGACTTCCACCTGTGCGGAATGCTGGGCGGAAAACTTGAGGATTACCCCCTATACATGGCCGCAAAGAAACGCGACATGCCTCAGTGCGAGCTTGACCCCTCCGACATTGACGGCGACATTCCCGCGACTCACGTTTTTCCCGGCGTGAAGCTCCCCAAAACCCGGAGCATGAGACTCCTTCCGAGTATCCCCTTCCTTGACCGTCTCATGACCTCCAAGCCCGTGCATATCCCGGAACGCTGTATAGGCTGCGGACGCTGTGCGGCTGTGTGCGCGGCAAAAGCTCTCAGGCACGAGAACAGGCGGCTCTACTTCGACTACGGGAAGTGCATTAGGTGTTACTGCTGTCATGAGATGTGCCCGGTGAAGGCTATTGAGTTCCGTGAGAGCAGGCTCGTGAGACTCGTGAACATGTTGCGCTGACGGTTTGACAAAATCAGCGGTTGTTGCTATATTTTCATGGTTGCGATAAAGGCCCCGTAGCTCAGTGGATAGAGCGACTGCCTCCTAAGCCGTAGGCCGGGTGTTCGAATCACCCCGGGGTCGCCATTAGCCTAAAACCTTTCGTTGCATTATCCCATTCACACATCATGAAAGTTTTGCGCACTGGAATAACTACAGGCACTTGCGCCGCAGCAGCCTCGAAAGCCTCAGCGATATTCCTCGTCTCAGGACATCACCCCCAATCCGTTACCGTCAGGAATCCCGAAGGCCGGGAGTTCTGCGTTGCTACATTCCGGGAGGGGGGATATTCCGGCGCGGTCAAAGATGCTGGCGATGACGTGAGCGATGTTACGGACGGTGTGAGGGTTCTTGCGCGTGTTGAGATTGTTGATGGAGAAGGCGGGATTGAGTTTGTTGCTGGTGAGGGTGTCGGGACTGTAACGCTGCCCGGCCTCAAGATTCCTCCCGGTGAGCCTGCGGTTAACCCCGTCCCCCGTGAGATGATACGCCTTGCTGTGCGTGAAGTCATCCCCCGTCGGTCAGTCCGCGTAACTATCTCAGTCCCAAACGGCGCGGAACTCGCAAAACGTACCTTCAACCCCCGGCTCGGCATAACCGGCGGAATATCCATTTTAGGCACAACAGGAGTCGTGAAACCCATGAATGAGCAGGCACTCCTCGACTCGCTATCACTTGAACTCAGCATGATTCGGGCGCTGGGTTACACGGAGCTGTACATCACTTTTGCCGGGACTGGGGAGAAGTTCACACGGGAAATCTTCGGACTCACCGGGAAGAATGTCATACAGTGCGGGAATTACCCCGGCCATGTCTTAGACGGAGCATCAGAACTCGGCTTCACCCGCGCCACAATCTGCGGCCATCCGGGAAAACTGCTCAAGCTCGCGGCAGGGTCATTCATCACTCACAGCAAAGTTGCCGACGGAAGACTCGAAGCGTTATGTACTCACCTCGCGCTGATGGGTGCAAGTCGCGAACTCGTCAGCAGGATCTACCACAGCAACACCACGAACGAGGCGGTCAGCATCATACGGGCTGAAGGATTTTCCCGTGTGTGGGAGAATATAGCGGGCGTGATTTCGCGGAAATGTGAGGAGAGAGTCGGAATGTCCATTACTGTTAGCGTTGTGTTTGTTGACGGGGGCGGGGCAATATTGGGGGGATACTATGCGTGAGATTGTGATTGCGGGTGCCGGGACTGGGGCAATGTCGCAGGTTACGCCGGAAGTGATGGACGCTCTGAGTTCGGCTGACGTTGTGTTTGCTGACAGGAGACTTTTACCGCTCGTTCCAGCCGGTAAAAGAGTCCTCGACATCATGAGCTGGAAGAATATTGCTGACGAGGCCGGGCGAGTCGTGATTCTAGTCTCAGGAGACCCGGGAGTCTTCAGCCTGTTACCCGTAATCCGGCGCAATTTCCTCCATGAGAACATCACCGTCCTTCCGGGAATAAGCTCGTTGCAGGCGATATGCGCTAGGGCTGGCGAGACTTGGCACGATGCCGCGGTGCTTTCAGGACATGGCCGCAAACTTTCACCCGGCGCGTTCCTCAACACATGTGAGCGCAACCGTATCACCGTTCTCTTCTGCGACCGCAATATCTCCCCTTCATGGGCGTGTGAGAAGCTCGCTGACATTCCCGGCTCTGAGGTTATCATAGGCTCGTGCCTTGGCGGAAATGATGAGCGCGTGTACATGGGGAAGCCTCAAGATTTCGCGGGCCGTGAGTTTCCGGGACTGTCGATAATCCTCGTCCGCAACAACAATCCGTATACCCCTTCAAGTTTCCTCCGGGACAAAGATTTTCTCCGCGAACCCGGTATAGTCATGACCAACGAGATTGTACGCTCAGTGATAATGTCGCGTCTTGGGCTGGGGAATGACTCTGTCTTCTGGGACATTGGCGCGGGCTCAGGAAGTATCAGCGTCAGTGCGGGCATCATGTTTCCGTCAGCAGAAATCCACGCGGTAGACTTCAACCCAGTAGCCGCAAGCCTGACTTCACGCAACGCCGCAAAATTTCACGTCCACAACATCACCGTCCACAATTCACGCGCTATTGGAGCTGCTGGAGGACTGCCATTGCCGACTCATGTGTTCATAGGGGGGAACGGCGGAGAGATGTCCGGGCTGCTCGCTAAGATTTCGGCCATGAGTCAGCCTGTTCACGTTGTTGTTGCCTGCGTGACTCTTGAGACACTGACGGAGGCTTATACGTTCCTGAGAGACCGGGAAAAATTCGAGGCCGTGCAGGTTTCAGCGTCATCATCAAAGGCTCTTGCTCAATCCCTTACAATGATGAAAGCGGCCAACCCCGTAACAATCTTCAGTGCTAATGTATAATATCCCCCGAAAAAATTTTCATGCAACGGAGGAATTATCATCATGAAAAAGTTTCTGGCAGTCCTCGCAGTACTGGCACTGACGGCAGGAATAGCGTTTGCTGACGGACTCAACATCTCCAAGCCCGGCGACTTCGTGAACTTCAAGATAGGCACACAGCGCGGGACAATCGCGGAAGGTCTAGCCCGCAAAATGCTCGGCGACAAGGCAAAAGACCAGCTCACGACATACGAGAAGGCTACGGACGTGATACAGGCTCTCAAGGTCGGCAAGATTCAGGGCGCAATCATGGACGAGGCTCCCGCGACTCAGTTCGTGAAGAATGACCCCGAAGTCCTCACGATTCTCCCGGAGGCTCTCACGGTTGAGCAGTACGCAATCGGCTTCAAGCAGGGCAACAAGGAGCTTCTTGACGCGGTCAACAAAGCACTTGCCGAAATCAAAGCAGACGGTTCACTCGAAGCAATCATGCTCAAGTACAAGGAAGACCCAACAGCCGCAAAGCCAGAGGATATTGACCTCCATGTAGGCGCGGCGGGCGGAAAGCTGTATGTCGGAACTGAGTCAGGCTTCCCTCCCTATGACATCAAGGTAGGCGACGGCTACACGGGAATCGATATTGAGATGTGCGCTCTTATCGCCGGGAAATTGGGTAAGGAGCTTGCGATTATAGCGTACCCGTTCGACTCGCTCTTCATGGCCGTCAACAGCGGCAAGGTTGATATGATCTGCGCGGGTATCACGGTGAATGAGGAGAGGAAGATGTTCACGGACTTCTCAGAGCCTTACGAGGACGCGAAGCAGGTTGCGGTTGTGCTGACGAAGGACTACAAAGCGGAGTAACACAAGGAAGCGGAAAAGAGTCCCCCCGGTGAGAGATTGCCGGGGGGATTTTGCTTCATGGCACACAAAACTCAACAAAAACCCCCGGCCATGTCAACCGGGGGCAGTCTCACTCTCTATGATGCTTTCTTCTGGTCTCTCTCACGTTCTCGCTCATTCTTGAGTATATATTCAGCCGCATTCCACGCAAGTTTTACGGCCCGGAAGTATGCCTGATTATCCTTCTTGATGTGCCTTATCCATGAGTCCACATAAGCCGCGTGGTTCTCGAAATGCTCCTGAGTCTGGTCTATCCCTGTTTCAGCCGACACGAACATTGAGCTTATCTCCGCTACAAGCTCCTCGAATGCGTAATCCTCCCTCGATTCATCAGCCCTGAAGCCCCGGTTGAGCCTGCTCTCATGCCCTGTCCAGTGCGAAAGCTCATGAAGTGCCGTAGCGTAATAATCTGCCGATGTGGTGAACTGGAAACGCTCAGGCAGGCGGATATAGTCGTCAGCGAAATTGTAATACGCCTCATTCCCCCCGAAAGTTATTTCCGCTCCCGACTCTCTCAATATACGTTCTGCCTTCTCGCATTCCTCCGGGGATTCGTGCTCCTGTGTTGTGGGACGGTAAGGTGATATGCCTGCGACCTGTGAGCCGTTGAACACAAAGTAAGGCCGCATGACTTTTAGCCCGAATACGCCGTACTTGATTGTTCCGTCAGGGTTGCGTACATACCTTCCGTTTTCGTCCTTTATGGGCCGCTTGTCCTCAGCGCAGAATACTATCCGTGTTCCTCTTTCGCCGAGCTTGATGTGCCAGCCGAGATTTTCTGCCTGATTGTACGTTATCCACCGCGGATCTTTGTAGCCCATTCTCTTGGCGCGGGTGAAGAGCCTCATTGCGTTGCTCCAGCCGTATGTGTCTCCTGTTGCGGCATTCACCGGCCATTCACGTTTGACTTCACGCCAGGGCCTCTGCCACGGTGCTGTTCCTTTTTCGAGTGCCTCACTAAGTTCCTTCACGAGTTCTTTGCGGTATGCATGAAAATTGAACCAGCCCAAAATTTTCCTCCTGAATTAATGTCCAATGTTGCATGATATGAATACTGGTGAGCGCAAAATATCAGAGGACTTGCGAATCCCCTTGCAGTATTGTTTGTCAATTCGTGGAATTTATTGATTGATTAGGGAGGTAAATAATAGCGTCAAGTTTTGATTTTGTCAAATTGTGAAAGCGGGAGATTTTTTCTGCGGCCAAAAGCGGATATAATACCTTCATTCACACAAAAGGAGATGGTACACGCATGATATTCGAGCAGTTCAGCAAAATCGGAGTAATACCTGTGATAGTTTTGGACGACCCGAAAAACGCAGCCCCCCTCGCGGAAATTTTGTGCGGGAACGGCATCCCCTGCGCTGAAATTGCGTTCAGGACACCCGCCGCAGAGGAGACAATACGCATAATGACCCGTGAATTTCCCGACATGCTAGTAGGAGCCGGGACTATCCTCACCACAGAGCAGGCTGACCAGGCCATGAACGCCGGAGCGCAGTTCATCTTTTCACCCGGCCTCAATCCCAGAGTCGTACAGCACTGCATCGACAGCTGCATACCCGTTACACCGGGAGTTCAGACAGCCAGCGAGATTGAGCAGGCACTAGAATTAGGACTCAAGGTAGTGAGATTTTTCCCGGCGGAACAGGCAGGGGGTCTCGCAACAATTAAAGCTCTCGCGTCAGAGTACGTTGACCTACGCTTCATGCCCAAAGGCGGAATCAGTGCCAAAAACCTGAAGGATTACCTCGCTTACGACAAAGTTATTGCCTGCGGAGGGACTTGGGCAGCAAGAAGGAAGCTGACAGCAACAGGCGAGTGGGAAAGGATAAAATCCCTCGTGAGAGAAGCGGCCTCAATCGTCAGGAACATAAGGAAGTGAACCGGCAATGCAGGACATACTTGACGAAATCACAGCGGCATTGGACGCAAAGAGCGGTGAAAATATCATCACGTTAGACCTCAAGGACAAGGGCGGACTGGCTGACGCATTCGTTCTTGTTACGGGGAACTCTGAGACTCACATGAGGACTCTTGCTGAGACTGCCGAGGAGATTCTCGCGAAGTCTGGCAGGAAGTGCAGGGTTGAGGGAGAACACAGCCTGAACTGGAGACTGCTTGACGGCGGGGACGTGGTAGTTCACGTATTCAGCCACAAGGGGCGCGACTTCTACAGGCTCGAAAGACTCTGGGAGGAATAATTTTTCCCCTCTTGACGCGAAATCAGGAGGGGATTTTTTTTCTGACCTACTCATTGACCGCCGACTCAGTCTCTGCCTTGTACTTGCACTTTGCGCAGAATACCGTTGACCCCTTCACGTACAAATCCTCGCCGCATTCCGGGCACTTTTCACCCGCCGGACGATTCCACGCAACATAATCACACTCAGGGTATCGCGAACAGCCGTAGAATGTGCGCCCCTTCTTGCTCTTGCGCTTCACGATTTCACCCTCGCCGCATTTCGGGCAGGTAACACCTATCTTGCTGAGGATTGGCCGGGTGTACCTGCACTCCGGGTAATTCGAGCACGCGATAAACTCACCAAAACGTCCGCGCTTCTTCACCAGGTCATGGCCGCATTCAGGGCAGGCTTCACCGATGGGTTCGGGGCCGGGCAAGGGGACTCTCGGAGCATCTTCGGCTTCTGACAGCGTGGCGGAAAACTCCCCCCAGAACTCGCCGACTACATCAAGCCATTTCCGCGCTGCCTCTTCCACTTCGTCAAGCTCCTTCTCCATTTGTGCCGTAAATCCTGCGTCAACAATCGATGACAGGTCTTTGCGGTTGAAGTACTGCGCGAGGAAATCATCAACAGTAAGACCTAATGATGTCGGGAAAAATCTTCGCTCCTCGTTCTTCTCGATGTAACCGCGGGATTCAAGCGTTCCTGCAATAGTGGCGTATGTCGACGGGCGGCCTACCCCGTTTTCCTCAAGAGTCTTAATCAGCCCAGCCTCAGAATATCTTGCTGGCGGCTTGGTGTACTTCTTCTCGCTCTGTATGTCCGTAAGCGTCAGGATTTCACCCTCTGAGACTTTCGACAGCTCGCTTCCTTTGAGGTCAAGCGGCCACAGCATGCTCCATCCGTCAAAAACTAGAGTCTCGCCTTCCTGCTTCAGGGTTACGCGCCCGGCCTGAGCTTTGAGGGTTGACTTTGCTGTTACCGCCGGAGTCATCTGGCTTGCGGTGAAGCGTCTCCATATCAGCGAGTACAGTTTGAGCTGTTCGGGAGTGAGTGTGCCTGCGAGGGATTCGGGCGTTAATGTTATGTCGGTCGGTCTGATGGCCTCGTGAGCGTCCTGGATTTTTGCCTTGCTGGATGAGCCGTAAACGTTGGGCTTTGGCGGAAGGTAGTCCTTGCTGTAGCTGGCGGAAATATACTCACGGCACATAGCTACAGCCTCGTCCGATATTCTCTGGCTGTCTGTGCGCATGTAGGTGATTAGTCCGACATGGCCGCGTCCGGGAATGTTGAGACCCTCGTAGAGTGCCTGAGCGATTCTCATCGTGTGAGCCGGGACAAATGACAGCTTCCGTGATGCCTCCTGCTGTAACGTGCTGGTTCTGAATGGCGCGGGTGCTGAATGTGCGCTGTTCTTCGACTTGAACTCGGTAACAGCAATCTCATTCGCTCTAATCTCCGCAATAATCTCCTGCGCTTTCTCATCAGAGTCTATCAGGAGCGGCAATGAGCCTTTCATGAGCGATTTACCGTCAAGTTTGTATGCTCTCAGCTCGTAGTGCCTCCCGCCGTTGTCAGCAAGTGCCGTAATCACATAATACGGGTCAGGGATGAAGGACATGATTTCGCGCTCTCGTCCGCATATCAGGTTGAGGGCTACTGACTGAACACGCCCCGCGGAGAGTCCGTAGCGTATCTTCTTCCACAGCAATGGACTCAGCGTATACCCCACGAGGCGGTCGAGTATTCTCCGTGCCTGCTGTGCGTCTACCTTGTTGGTGTCGATGTAGTCCGGGTTCTGCACGGCCATCTTCACGGCGTTTTCCGTAATCTCGTAGAACCTCACGCGGCATTTCTCGGCGAGGTTGACCCCGAGTATGTCAGCCAAATGCCACGCTATAGCTTCGCCTTCACGGTCAGGGTCTGAGGCAAGGAGGATGCTTTTTGCGGTTGACGCGAGTTTGAGCAGCTCATTCTTGAGGGCGGCTTTACCCTTCACGAGTATGTATTCAGGCGTGAAACCGTGCTCAATGTCGATAGCCATTCTGCTTTTGGGTAAGTCCTTCATGTGTCCCTTGCTGGAGCGGACTACGTAGCCCTTGCCCAGCATGCTGGAGAGAGTAGCGGCCTTTGACGGGGACTCAACGATAATCAGCACTTTGTTGTCTGCTGACGATTTCGCCGGGGATTTGCGGGTTGAGGTTGCTTTTTTTGCTGACGGTGAGACAGATTTTGCGGCCTTCTTGGTTTTCGCGGGGGCTTTCTTTTGCGTCGGCGTTAATGTTTCGGCTGATGATAGCTTGTCCGTCTTTGTCTTAGGCGCGGCTTTTGCTTTTCTGGCTGGTGCTTTCTTCTTTGCGTCCTCTGATTTTTGCGAGGCGGCTTTTCTCACAGGTGAAATCTTAATTACCCCCATTTGCATTTTTTGAACAGCGTAATTTATATCACAAAAATTAGAATATAATTAATGAAATTTTTTCCGGGAAGTGAATTTAATCGTGCGCTTCATTGGTTCTCTCATAAAGTATCTCATATACATTTCACTCATCACCATTGCGGCGGGGGCGGCTCTGTTCTGGTTTGACACCGGGTCATGGCTCGCAAAGCCCCTCATTGAGCGCGGAGGAGGCTTCTTCCTTCATCCCATGAAAATAGAGCTGGGCAATGTCTCAGGCTCACTCAGGAACGGCTACACCCTCGACGGCCTGCGCATCATTTCCGGCGATGAGACCCTAGCAGTCCTGAATCACGCTTCGGTCAGCCCGGACTGGGATCTAGTACTCTCAGGCTTGGACGGTATACCCTTCATCAAGTCGCTTAACGTTCACGGACTCAGCACGGATCTTGACGGTGTGATGAAGATAGCTTCAGTTTTCCCGCCATCGTCAGAGGACAAGCCCGAACCTGTAGCACAGCCCTTTGACCTGAAGCTCAATCCCGCGAATATTTCCGTGAGGGATATACACTTCGGGAGTCCTTTTGCTGACCTGAGGCTTGACGCAATGACTCTCGATGAGGCCGGGAAATTCCTCCTTGACGCTCAAATCTCATCACGCGACAACGTATTACCCCTGACCGCAAACGCCGACCTGAATCTCCCGTCAGCAGAAATAATCTCGTCCGACATACGCATAGGCACAAAGGGTACGGCCAAGCTGCTCGGCAAAATCCAGCCCCTTGACGCAAAGATATTCCTCACGGCGTTACAGCTCGATGATTTCACCCGGCTAATATCACCCGACATGAAAGCATCAGGGAGGATTGACGCGAAAATCCGGGCAAAAGATGACGAGGGAGCGATTCAGGCTTACGGTGTCGTCTCAATGCCCCGTGCTGAAGTCATGAACATACCGCTGAACTTCCGTCTTCCCTTCACGTGGAACGGCAGAAACATTTTCACCCTCGATGACGCTACCCTCAACACTAAGGCGGCGGGCGCGACTCTCACCGTCAGGGGCGACATTGAGCGCATGAAGTTCACCGCAAAGGGCGAGGGAAGGAACATATCACTCACAGAAATTGGGACTATGTTCGCTCCAGATATGAATCTCAGGGGTGAGGGCGGCTACGTGAAATTTGACGCTGACACGGAATATTCTGACGACATAACGGCAATGCTCTTCCAGCGCACAAGGGCAGACGTGAAAGCCGATATTCCGTCAGTCTCCGCAATGGGCATAAGTGCGGCAGAGAACCTTACGGCGAATATCAGCCTCAAGCCCGGAACAGTCCCGCATATTTCTGTAGGGGGAAAAACTTTCGGGGGGAAAATCTTCGCGAGGGGAGGAGCTGTAACAGACTCACAAGGCACCGTTAAGCCTGAAGGACTCGTTATGTCCATCGTGAACCTTGACCTGCCTTCGCTGGTGAGGGCAATTCCGCAGCTTTCCGGCATCATCGAGAACCCCCAGGGCAAAATCACAGCAAGGGCGGCAATCTCCGACACTCTGAACGTGAACGCCAAAATCACATCTGACCGGGTCGGCGCGTACGGCGTTGTACTCACCGGGCTTAATGCTGACGCTGACTATGACATCACGGGAGGCACGGCGGCACTTCATGATTTCACGGCCAACCTGGGACGCGGGAGAATTACTGCGAGGGGGAACGCTGACATCAATACCGGGACTTTCTCGGCAAAGGCTGATGCAAACAACATAGAGCCGCGTATCATCCCAATGCTGAGGGACGTTGCCGGGTCGTATTCGCTCAAGGCTGACGCTTCCGGCAATTTCACCGACCTCAAGACCATAAAGGCACAAGCCCTCCTAACCGCGAGGAATGCGGGCTACTCTGACGTGAAGAAAGGCAATGCTGACATCCCAATAAGCATGGCCGGGGGAGTCGTGAAAGTCTCGGACGCAAGCATAGATTCCCGGGAAGTTCCGCCAGCCTCAAGGCCGAAGCTGACATCATAACAGGGAGATTTACCGCTAATGCTGACGCGAAGAACCTAGACCTGCGATTCATCCCACAGATGAAACAGGTTAAGGGTACTTACTCGCTGACTGCTGACGCTTCCGGGAATTTCTACGACACCAAGACCATCACGGCGGGCGCATTGCTCACGGCACACAACGCAGGCTACACCGGGATAAACATCGGCAACGCTGAAGTCCCCGTAACATTCCGCAACAACATTCTCACGGTCAGCAACGCAAGAGCAACCCTCCCGAACGGTTCTGCAAGCCTCAACGCCTCCGCCAACCTCAACGACTCTACCTTCAGGGCTGACGCTAACGTTCAGAACCTGGAGCTGAAATCCATTCCGGGACTACAGGACATAACCGGCAGATATTCACTCAGGGCGGACGCTTCCGGGAAATTCACCGACATCAACGCCATCACAGCAAACGCATCAATCTCGGCACGCAACGCAGGCTTCCAGGGAATGAGGCTGGGCGATGCTGACATACCCGTATCACTCAGGGGGGGAGTCCTGAACATTTCCGGCGCAAACGCATCACTGCCGGGCGGGAACGTCAGCGCAAAAGGCACGGTGAACCTCCGCAACACGAATAATCCCGCGCTCGACATCACTGCGTCAACACAAGGCATCAACATAGCACAGCTCTTGACGGCACTGAAGCTACAGGATAAATCTATGCCTCTGTCAGGAAGGGTGAGAGGCTCTGCGGGCATAAAGGGCGGACTGAACACGGCAGCACTCACAGCCAACATCACCGCCGAAAACATCAAGGCCGGAGATATTGCGTCAGTAGGGTCGGCGACTCTCAGGGCCGGGACGAACATGAAGCTGTCGAACGTAAACGCTAAACTTTCGGCAAAGAACATCAAGGCTGCGGAGTTTGCTGACATGCCGAGTCTTACGGTTGAGGCTGACGGTAACATGAAGCGCGTAAACATCAGGAACATTGACGCGGAAATCAACGGCGCATCGGTGAAAGGTGCAGGCAATATTTCCCCGAACATGAATAACATCATGGCCAGCGCGGTGAATATCGATACGACCGTGAGGCATCTCGACCTTAAGGCACTCCTCAAGAAGTTCATGCAGAAAGCCCCCGTTGAAGGAGTCATAGACGCAAGGGCAGGTGTTACAGGGACTCTTGCACAGCCGACAGCACACCTTCAGCTCACGCGCCCGGTGTTTTACCAGAAGTCAGAAATCCACGATATAGCACTCAGCGTGAAATCACCGGCGGCAAATCACTTCGTCATGACAGCAAAGGCACGCATCAACAACTTCAAGCCTGAGTCAGACATAGACATACAGATAAAGCCGGACGGTATATATTACACGCTTGATACGAAGCCCCTCGACATTGACAGCGCGGTTGAGACGCAGATGCCTGACATGGCCGGAATGGTGAAGGGAAGCATAGTAGCTCATGTTCACGGAAGCACGAAGCCGTCAGACCCTATTGTGATAAACGCACGGTCAAACGAGATAACGATAATGGACAAAATCACGGTTAGCAATATCAATCTCCCGGTGAAATACCTGACAGACAAGAACAGAATACAGATGACGACAGGCCGGGCTACATTGAGCGGAGGAGTTGTGCGGGCAGGCTTTGAGGTCGACATGAAAGACACTGCTACGGAATGGCGCAGTGATGTGAAAGCGTCAAACGTGGACTTCGGCAAGCTCACGAAACCGTTTATGCCTGAGGGCGAGCTAGTCGGGAATGTCAGCGGCCAGGTTACCATGAAGGGGACATCAACGAAATATATTGCCCTGAGTTTTGCTGACGGGAAATTTTCGACAGGGCCGGGATGTATCCAGAAGGTGAAAATGCTGGAGAGCATAACGCCGACGGGAAAGATAACGTTCGAGAAGATTAACGGTTCATTCTTCTGGGACGGAAAAGACCTCTTCCTGAATCCCGGCACAGGGGCAAGGGCAGGATTTGATGAGCCTCTGTACAGGTACTTCATGATTAACGGCGCAACGGGTCTTCCGGGTAAAGGCTTGAAGCTGATGTGTGACGGAAGGTTTGACCTGAAACTGTTAGACCAGCTTCTTGGGGCGATGAAGGGAGTCTTCCAGTACATGACCGGGAGTCTCGCGAAGAACGTACTACGGGACGCGGCAAGCAGGGTGATGGGGGTCAAGCGCAGGGACTTTCAGAACGTATCGTTCACTATCGCTAATTCTTGGGATGCTCCTCAGCTCCGGGACATAAAGGTTACGAAGCCTATAGAAGACTTCCTGCCGATAGACATACTCAACAAGGACGAAGAGAAGCAGAAAGAGACAGCGCAGTTCAAGATGAGGTTCAAGCTGCCTGTAGGAGAGGGTGCGCCGAGCGCGGAGGATGAGAGTCCCGGCGACCAGTTCAAGCAGCAGCTAATCGATAACCTGTTCAACATAGGACTGTAGAAATTTTGAGGAGGCGCATATAATGACAATCGAGACAGCAGACAGCAGATACCACTACTTTGACTTGTTGCGGGTATTCGCGGCGTTCGCGGTGATGGTGATTCACATGGTATCGCAGAACTGGTACACGACGGACGTACACACCTCACAGTGGCAGGCAATGAATTTCTGGGACAGCATAGTGCGGTGGTCAGTGCCAGTATTCGTGATGATAAGCGGCGCATTGTTCCTCAGTCCGCACAAAGACATTCCCGCCAGGAAACTCTACAGCAAGTACATATTCAGGATATTCACGGCGTTCGTATTCTGGTCGCTGGTGTATGCTTGCTGGACTTACGCGGAAAATGGTGATGCCAAGAATGCGTGTGAGCAGTTCCTTACAGGCGAGTTTCACATGTGGTTTCTGTGGATTATCGCCGGGCTGTATATGATTGTACCGTTCGTGCGGAAGATTGCCGGGTCTGAGACGCTGACGAAATACTTTCTGGGGCTGGCGTTCGTGTTCGCGTTCGTTCTGCCTGAGACGGTGAATGTTATTGCGCTGTTCTCGGAGGAATACGGAACGTTCGCCGGGAAGCTGGCCGGAATGTCTAGGCTTGAGTTTGTCGGGGGCTTCACTGGGTATTTCCTGCTGGGCTACTTCCTGAGTACAGCCCGGATTTCACGTAAGGCCGAATGCCTGATATACGCCGCCGGGATTGCCGGGTTTGCTGCTACTGTGGTGATGTCCCTTCAAGCCTCACTCTTCAGGGGGGGAAGCGTTCGAGAAATTCTACGGCAACCTGACTGTCAATGTGCTTTGCGAGGCTGTAGCGGTGTTTGTGTTCTTCCGTGAGAGGCTGAATTTCCCGGTGAGGTTCATGCGGGCGTTGTCGCAGTACTCATTCTGGGCATACTTGGTACATATCGCTGTGATTGACCTACTGGCGCAACTGGGACTCGACTCTCTGGCGTTCAGCCCGGTAATCTCAATCCCGGTAATTTCCGTGATAGTGTTCGTGATTTCGTTCACCATTTCAGCAATCCTCAATCACATTCCAGTCCTCAAGAAATACATCGTCTAGGCACAAA
>JAFSRQ010000043.1 GCA_017446055.1 Synergistaceae bacterium
CTCCGGCATTGTGAACTCTGCGGCAGAGAGTCTTGAAGGCGACGGGAAACTTGAGGTCAGCGTTTATGACAGCACGGGCAAAGAGATTGAGGGTTCGTACCTGTGGAACCAGAAGGAAATCAAGGGCATCAATCTTACGGCTGACGGAATGGTCTCATTCACGAAGGGCGGAACATTCCATGTGCGCGTAACGAACGATACAGACACAATATATTCCGACTGGGTAGAAATCTCTGCTGAAAATCTCGGGCTCGGCGATGAGGACGATGAACTCCCTGACAGAGAGTCTCCTGCAACAGAGTTAGCGGACGATGACACAACATTACTCATCAGAGGGAGCTACATTGGCGGACTGAGCTGTGATGAGAACATCGAGGGCGACGGGAAACTTCAGGTACTCGCTTTCGACAGCACTGGCAGGGAACAGCTTGTTGCGCACTCGTGGGAACAGAGCGGAGATGAGGACGGCATGACGATTGACGAGGCCGGGAATGTTTCGTTCTCAAAGATAGGCTCGTACTTTGTCCGTGTCAGAAGCGGCAATGTCTATTCTGACTGGGCGGAAATCACTGTGAACGAGAAAGCCCCCGCAAGACTCACGTTCACTCCGTCAGCAACATGGACTATCTATGACGGCACAGAAAAGGCTCTCCTCAATGAGGACGCAAGATATGAGGGAGGAAGGATAGTGTACGGTCTTGGCGGGGACAGCACAGAACCCAGCGAATACGGCACAGATATTCCGACAGCAACTGAGGCCGGGACATATTACGTGTGGGTGAAGCTCATCGGCGATTCGAATCATGACAGCAGCGAGCCTGTGTGTGTCAGCTCAACTATCAGGAGTGCTTCAACGCCAACGCCTGAGTCAGAACCAACGCCTGAACCTGAAACGCAGGGTGTCAGCAGTTCGGGCAGCGGCTGTGATTCTGGACTCTCATTGCTGGGACTGGGATTGATTCTGTCGGCATTAACGCTAAAACGCAAAGCACGCTAAACTTTCGGAAGGTTAAGAGTCCCCGAAGCCCTCATGACTCCGGGGAATTTCTCTCACACAACCGGCGTAACAAGACTCCCGTCAGCAAACACTAATTCTTCCGGCTCACTCTCAGCTGTGAGTCCCGGCCATTTCCCCGCAAGAACATCACGGTAGTATTCCTCGCTCATCATGATATGCCCGATGTGAAGGCTGTTAGGGATTCGGATTACTCTCACGTGATTTTTGTCGATGCCCGTGCAGGTGCGTATGCAGAGCTGGATTGCTTCTTTGTCGGTCGCAACAACACAGGGTATTCTCGCGCTCGCAAGCACTGTTGACGTTATGCAGTTCGGGTACATCTTCTCCGGGTCAATAGCCTCGTAGAATCTTTTTGTGATGACATTGGCCAGCCCCACACCAAGCGCATTTCCGTGACTCGACTCGCTCAGCCGCAAAAAACATGTCCGCTGAACTTTCACGCCCCCCGTCGCGTACTCAGTCGAGAAAGTCCCGGTGATATTGGGGTCAACACCCGTACCGCTGTAATTCTTCCCGGTCTCGTCAACAATCAGCACATCACACTCCTCCGCAAGAATCTTCGGCATCTGTGTGAACGCAAAACGCAGTAATTCCGGCTCACGTGTCATTATGTCGGGCGCGTCAACCGCTTCAAGCCTGCAAGTTTCATCATAGGCATTCTCGATACAGGGTAGGGCAAAAAGCACCGGGGCTTTGTCGATTATCACGCGGGCGATTGAGGGAATATTCTCGGCGATATGACCCATTCCCGCGCCGTGAACCTGCTCTGCTCCCTTCTGCTTGCCCAGACCTACAGCCATCATCTTGCACGGCCCTGACTCGTACGGCCCCCGGAACGCGTTGTGAGGCTTGAGGCGGCAGGACACGATTATTCCGTCAGACTCGTATGCGCTGCGGTCAATGTAGACGTTCTGCCCTGTGTCTGAGACTCCCAGGTGAACGGTCTCCATGCTTGAGCGTATCTCACAGCCCATTGACGCGGGGGTTATGCCGTAGCCTTCGAGGACTTCTAGCTGTCCTTCTGCGGTTGCGCCTCCGTGACTGCCCATTGCGGGAACGATGAAGGGAATTGCCCCGCGGGACTTCACGAAATCGGCAATGGCTTTTGTGATGATTGCGACGTTTGCGACACCACGGCTTCCTGCTGTGATTGCGACGGACATACCGGGCTTGATTTTGCTGGCGAAAGGCTCGCGGGATAATTCGGTGAATATTCTTGCGGGGATGTCTTGAGGGGGTATGTGTTCGCGGGGGAATGTCTGTTTTGCCCGGAACATTTTCGGGATTGCGACTCCTGAGAGGAGCTGTGAGACCGTTCCGCCTTGTACTATCTTCATGGGTTATGCCTCCTGTACAAAAAATATCCCCCCGCCTTTTGCTGACGAGGGGAGAAATTTTCCGTGCTTACCTTACGAGGCAGGGCTTCTTGTTGTCGAACTTCCAGCCCGGTATCAAGTACTGCATTCCGATTGCGTCATCCCTTGCGCCGAGTCCGTGCTCGAAGTACAGAGCGTTGCCCTTCTTCACCTGCTCAAGGTCAACATCAACGCCGAGTCCGGGCTTCTTCGGAAGGTCAATGCAACCGCCGATTATCTGCATAGGCTCAACGGTGAGTCTCTCGCGGCCTTCCTGCCATATCCAGTGGGTATCGATTCCGTTCATGCGTCCCGGAATCGCCGCCGCGCACTGGACGACCATAGCAAGCGATATGTCGAAGTGGTTGTTGCTGTGGCAGCCCCACATGAGCCCGAAATCGTTGCAGAGCTGGCCTACCCTGACGCTCCCGTTCATCGTCCAGAAATGGGGGTCAGCAAGAGGAATGTCGACCGCCTGAAGGATGAGCGCGTGGAACATCTGCCGCCAGTCGGTATTGATCATGTTGGTTGCTGTCGGCATCATCGCGGCTTTCCTGAACTCGGCCATGACCTCGCGCCCTGAGAACCCGCCTTCCGCACCGCAAGGGTCTTCACAGTAGGCGAGGCACTCCTTCAACTGCGGGGCAATCTCGAGTGCTTCCTTGAGGCTCCAGCATCCGTTGGGGTCAAGGTCAACACGGGCGTTCGGGAACGCGGCTTTGATGGCCTGTACTGCTTTCAGCTCCTCTTTCGGCGGCAATACTCCTCCCTTGAGCTTGAAGTCCTCGAAGCCGTATTTCTCGTGCGTGGCTTTTGCGAGGGCTACGATTGCTTCAGGTGTCAATGCTTCCTCGTGGCGAAGCCTGTACCAGTCGCAGGGGGAATCAGGCTCTTCCTCGTAGGGGAGATCTGTCTTCTTCCTGTCGCCGACGTAGAACAGGTAGCTGAGGAACTGCACGCGCTCACGCTGGATTCCGTCGCCCATGAGTGCCGCGGCGGGAAC
>JAFSRQ010000044.1 GCA_017446055.1 Synergistaceae bacterium
CCGCCCTTCACGTCCCGGCATCACATACATCAAGGGCAGCGCGAAAGATACCGGCTTCATACGCGGCGTACTCGCACAATCTGAATGGGACGCTGTGGTTGACTTCATGGCCTACTCCACTGACGAGTTCAGGCGGCGCGCTGAGTTAATGCTGTCAGGAACAAGGCAGTACGTCTTCATCAGCTCGGCCAGGGTCTACGCGAAATCCGATGCCCCAATCACGGAAGATACTCCCAGGCTCCTCGACACCTCACAGGATTCCGAGTACCTGAAGACCGACGAATACGCCCTCGCAAAAGCACGGCAGGAAGACATCCTCACGTCGTCAGCAAAAGGCAACTGGACAATCATCCGCCCAAGCATAACGTACAACGACACGAGGCTTCAGCTTGGAGTCCTGGAGAAGGAAGGCGTGTTCTACAGGGCATTGCACGGAAGGAGCATCGTGTTTTCCCGCGACATTGCCGGCAAGGTTACCGCTATGACCTGGGGTCATGACGTGGCAGAAGGAATAGCCGCGATAATCGGCCAGCCCGGCGCATTGGGGCAGGTCTTCCACATCACCGAGCGCGGATCCTACAAGTGGCAGGAAATCCTCGATGTCTATCTTGACGTACTCGCCGGGAAATTAGGACGCAGGCCCAATGTCGTGATGACGGACAAGGCGGTCAGCTTCATGGCCGGGAACAAGTACCAGATAATATATTGCCGCTACTTCAACAGGCGGTTCGACACCTCGAAGATCTCGCGCTTCATCGACACTTCACGCTTTGTTGACGCGAAATCAGGACTGAGGAAATGCCTCGCCAAATTCCTCGAAGCCCCCAAGTTCGGCAGGATAAACTGGAAGCTCGAAGCACTCAACGACAAGGCAGCAGGAGAGAAGACTCCCCTCGCTGAAATTCCCGGCCTGAAGTCGAAGGCTGTCTACATTCTCTGCCGCCACAACATGGCATTCGCTGTGAATATCGCAGGAAAGGTGAAATCAATCATGAAGAAAATACGTAATATTACTCTTGCGGGGGGGGGGGGGCAAGTAAACCGCTGATACTGGGAAGCGGAGTGTCCTCACCCAAGACTTACGGAGAGCTCAAGCCCGTAATATTCTCCGCCCTGAAGGAGGGCATCAACCGCTTCGACACAGCACCGAGCTACAGAACCGAAGGCGTTATAGGCGATGTGCTGAAGTCCGCCGAGAATGAGCTGGGACTGTCGCGCAAAGATTACTGGATTCAGACAAAGATTGACGCGTGGCAGATGACGGAGGGCAATATCAGGAAACACTTTGATGATGCCCTCGAAAAGTTCGGGACGGAATATGTTGACGCGCTTCTTGTTCACTGGCCTGTGCCTGAGAAAATGTCTGACACGTGGACTCAGGTCGCAGGCCTCAAGTCTTCAGGGCTTGTGAGATTCACCGGGATATGCAACGTCAGGATGAGGCAGCTTGAGAGTATCGCGGGCTGGGACGAGCTGCCCGACATAATCCAGATTGAGAGAAGCCCCCTGCGTGTTTGCGCGGACGAGGAAGAGTTCTGCCGCAGGAATGGCATTGAGCTTCAGGCATATTCCCCGCTGTGCAAGATGGATCACAGGCTGAGAGACAGCGCGCTGCTTCATGACATAGCCGCCAGGCACGGAGTCAGCATAGGCCAGGCCGTGATGAGGTGGCATGTTGAGACGGGAGCAGTGCCGATTTTCGCCACGACAAAGCCCGGAAGAGTCAGGGAATATTCAGCCGTTACGGATTTCAGCCTTGATGACGCGGACATAGCTGAAATTTCCACGCTCGACTGCAATCACAAAATGTATCTGGAATCCTTCGCCTGCCCGGGATTCTAGGGAGGGGGTATCGTCATGAAGAAGAAAGCCGCTCTCGCCCTCATTGTGATTCTGATGATTGCTGTACTCCCTGTGTGCGCGGGAAATGTGTTCGCTCTCTCAGTCTGGATTGCCGCCGCCGCAATGATGGTGACAAACCTTCTGGCCGTCCTCAGAAACCGCAGACAGTCAGCACCCTTCAGTCCCCAAAGCGAGATACGCAACGTTCACACACTCATCATAGGCGACATGATAGACCCTGAAATCACCGGGACAACAACAGACTTCGTGCAGATTTCCGCGCCGGGAAGAAGCCTTCAGTCATGCTACGAGATACTCAGGCACACCCACAGCATACTTGACGACAAGGGCGGAGCTTGTGTGATTTTCGCGGTGAAGGAAGGAAATGATGAGGGCTTCAGCGTTTTTGACCTGCCATTTTTCCACACAATAACAATCAGGAAATACGGACTGGGAAAGCTCAACAGATTCAGAAAATTTCCGGCCTTGATATGTCCCGTTAGAGCAATATTAATGGCACTGGGGGCAAAGAGCAGGAATTACCGGGAAAGTTCCGCGCTTCCTGACGAGGCTTTGAGTTTCTGCCATGAAAGAGGGTACAGCCTGAGAATATTTCTGCGGTGAAGGAGTGATTGCGGGCATAAAAATATGGTATATTGTTGCGGACAATCACCACAAGGAGAAACAATAATACATGCGCAGAATAAAGTTATCCCTCGCCATAATGATACTTACGCTCATTGCATCAGGAACATCAAACGCTGCCTCATGGGTGAATTTCCCGACAAGCTGGGACGTGGGGCAGGTCTTTGCCGTGTCAATCACATCTACAGCTGAATATTCATCGCCCACAGTAACGTGGATGAACAGAACCATAAACCTCAGCGTGGAGCCGGGCGGAGCGGGAAAAATCTCATACGGCCTCTTAGGGTCAGACGTTCGCAGCATCAAGCCGGGAAGGTACAAGATACTGTTCGAGTTCGTGCAGGCTGGGAAAAAGTACAAAGCCTCCGGGAATGTATACCTCCGCCCAAAAGAGTACCCGAAAGAGAATCTCACAGTCAGTCCCAAAATGGTGAACCCTCCCAAGAAGGAATTATCACGGATACGCAATGAGTCCCAGCTTGTAGGAACAGCCCTGCGTACAATGACAGTCCCGCGCAAATGGACGACTCCCCCTCAGCCCCCGCTGGCGTCAATCACACTCACCAGCAATTACGGCAAGCAGAGAATCTACAACGGCCAGCCCAGACAGCCCCACGGAGGAGCGGACATAAGAGCCGTAACAGGTACGAGCGTGCGCGCGCCATTCGCCGGGACAGTTGTCTTGACGGGCTTCCACTATTACGCGGGCGGAAGCGTCTACATAGACTCAGGCAACGGCGTAATCACGATATTCTTCCACCTGAGCAACATACTCGTGAAGAAGGGCGACAAGGTCGAGAAGGGGCAGGTAGTCGCGAAATCCGGCGCAACAGGGCGTGTTACCGGGCCTCACCTGCACTACAGCCTTTCGCTTGGCGGACAGTTCGTTGACCCTATACCGTTATTATCCACGAGCATAACCCAGATGCTGAAACACGGAAGCATCCAGCAAGTGAACTAGCTGTGAGGAACATTTACGGGCTTGTACTGAGCGGGGGAAGCGGGACTCGCCTGTGGCCTTTGTCGCGTGAGGATTTCCCCAAGCAGTTTATCCGTCTCTACGGCGACAAGACACTGTTGCAGGCTACACTTCTTCGGATGGTGAACATGATTCCCCTTGAGGCAATGCGGGTGATATCCGGGGCTAAGTGGCATGACCTGGTGATGACTCAGTCGGGCGAGATTTTCGGGGCTGACAATCTCCAGGATAATTTCGTGATTGAGGAGCCTTGCGCGAGGGGAACTGCACCGGCGATTATGCTTGCGGCTGAAGACTTGCTGAGGCAGGGCGCGGGTATGGATGACGTGATGATAGTTGTACCCAGCGATGCGTTCATCCGTAACACGAGGACGTTCACGGAGTCGCTGAAGGCTGGAATCACAGCGGCGGATGACGGGTATATCGCGACTCTGGGGATTGCTCCTGTGAGACCTGAGACGGGGTTCGGGTATATCCGTCAGGGCCGGGAGATTTCCGGGGGATACTACGAGGCTGAAGCATTCGTTGAGAAGCCTGACCTGAGGACAGCGCAAGGGTATCTTGCTGACGGCAATTATCTCTGGAACGGGGGAATATTCATCTTCACCCCAAGCAGCTTGTACCGTGAGCTTGAGCGGGCGAACCCGGAGCTTTTCGCGGCCATGAGGGGAGGACTGCGTGAGAATTTCGAGTCCGTCAAAAATATATCGTTCGACAATGCCGTTATGGAGAAGGCAGAGCGTGTAGCAGTCGTTCCTCTGGTCAATTCGGGATGGTCTGACGTGGGTTCGTGGGACGCGCTTCACGATGATGTGTTAGAGTGCGACGAGATGCACAATGTTACGGTGGGGAATGCTGTGATTCTTGAGGGGCATAACTGCTTCGTTCATTCGCGGGAGAAATTGACGGTGCTGAACATGGTGAATGATATTGTCGTGGTGGACACTCCTGACGCGCTGTTCATCACGAGGCGGGGAGCATCTCAGGAAGTCAGGAAGGCCGTGAAGTATCTGAAGGATAACGGAATGAGTGAGAGGACATAAAGAGAGCCTCCCGTAATAGGCGTTAGGGAGACTCTCCTGCGCATAGGTTTTGTTGGCTGAGTGTTATATTGTGTGGTAGATTATAGGCTTGTCTTTGGCTGAATGTTAATCGCCGCCGCCTGTCTCCTCTGTCGGGTACGCAAACGCACAGTCATATGCGGGCGCACCAGTTCCTGTAGCCTGAGTAGCAGTGGTGTTGTGGTAAAGAAACGCGCCTATTGTTTTACCATTCTCATCAAGGCGGACATTTTTATAGCCCTTCAGAGCCTTAGCTATACCGGTCGCATCTCCGTCATCCGCAAACTTGCATATTACGTACGCTCCTGCTCCTGTTTCTGCATCGCCTGCCACGATTGCGTACAGAATGTTGTTCTCTGTCTCACCTGTCTTGTTGTAATCATCAAGGTCAAGCTCTACTTCGGTTTCCAGAAGTTCTGCTGTAATACCGCTCTCCTTGAAGCCGATGCCTTTCTGAAGCTGGTACATAATTGCAGAGGTTCGTATGGCATTGATGTTGTTGTAGATTGTTGATGCTTTAGCTGCTGCATTTGCACTGCTTCCCGATACTGTCATTGCCGCTGATAGTATCGCAATAATCGCAATTACTATGAGCAGTTCTACGAGAGTGAATCCTTTTCTTGACTTCCTCATGATTTTTTCCTCCTTAATCTCTTGTGGTTACCGTGTTTCCTCCGATTACGCGCCTGCAAACAACCAACGCAACCCGAAAATTTTTTGCACACAACTAATTCACATAACTCTTTGCCTTTGTGCTATAATTATCCAAGAGACAAAGAATATGCTTACACACTTAATTGTGTGCGTTATTTTTACCAAAAAAATTATAGCATAAATCTTTGTCTTTTTGTTATGCCCTCACACAAATTTTCTTCCAGACAAAACAAAAGGAGGCCGCGAATTTCCCCGCAAACCTCCCCCGTCAGTCATCTCAAAACTTTAACGATGCCCTAATCTTCGTGCCTTCTCCAGATTTCGAGTCTATCTTCAGAGTCCCTCCCATCAAGCTCATCCTCTCGGTCATGCTCGCAAGTCCACGATGTCCTTCTACCCTCAAAGTCTCGTGGTTTATGTGGCTGGAGTCGAAGCCGCTTCCGTTGTCCTCAATCTCAAGAATCAGCGTGTTGTTCTCCCTCAAGAGCTGGATATTCACTTCCGTTGCCTGACCATGACGAACAGCGTTTGATACCGCCTCCTGAATTATTCGCAGAAGAGATAGTATCTTGTCGTTCTCGATTTCCGCCTCGTCAGTACCCTCGTCGTAGTCCGTCATAATCACTATGTCGTATGCCTGCGACAGCCTTTCAGCAAGTTCCGTTACCGCCTCGTTAAGTCCCAAGTCCATCCACGGCGGCGCAAGCTCATCACAGAATGCCCGCAGCTCCTTCACGACAGCCTTCGCTATGATCTCCGAACGTTTCAGGCGGGTCGTCTTGTTCTCGTCATCCTCTACCATGTGAATCTGCTGCAACAACGCCGTAACGTCCTGCAATGCCCCATCATGAATCTCACGCGCCATGTCCATACGCTCCTGTTCCTGAGCCTGCACTACGTCCCGCACATATCGGTTGCGCAAGTTATCACGTTCAACCGCCGCCTGCGCATAACGCTGAAGGGCACTGTGTACGCTCTCGATTTCCTGAATCGTTCCTTCCGGCAATTTTTCGGGGACATCTTTTCCCAATGTCATGCGGTCAATTTTTGAGACCAGAGAACGAAGAGGAGTCATGACTTTGCTCCACAACAGACGAATCGCAATGAAGCTCAGGAATGCCATTGCCACAATCAGCGCAGGCCATATCCTGACGACACCGACAAGTCCGCCCAATAATTGAGTCCACGAGACCGCCGCGACAACATAGCCCCCGCTGGGACGCTTCACGGGGTAAACCGCAAGCGTGTACTGCGCTCCTTCTTTGTCCTCAACCTTCACCGCGCTTCCTACGGGAAGATCGTTGCGCCAGATTGACGCGATTATGTTCATTGAGCCGGGAGAAGATATTATGACTCTTCCGTCCTGACCGATTAACGCAACCCAGCCCGGAATTGACGGCCCCCACGAGAAGAACGGAAACCGTGCAAAATCACTCAGCATTGAGAACGTCCACACGTCAGAGTCAGAACTCAGGTGATAGCTCATGCTTTCGGCTATGTCCTGAACGTAGGAACTCATTGCGGCCTCCATAGCTCGCTCCTGGTTCAGCATTCCTGTTACTGCTACGAGTACTACGGCGGCTGAAGGGAGGATTAACGCACACAGCAAAAAGGCCAGGAAGTGAGACCCTGACCCATCAAATTTTTTCCGTAACTGTGAAAACATTTAGCGGCTAATCGTCCTCTAGGAGTTCCTCAAGCGTTACAACTCCGTATTTCAGCGCGAGAAGCAATGCCTCTGTCTTGTTGCGTGAGCCGAGCTTGTCATATATCGAGGCAAGGTGAGTCTGTACTGTCCTTTCACTGATGAATAACTGTTTTGCTACTTCCTTGCTTGAGAGTCCTTTTGCCGCCAGCAGCAGCACTTCACGTTCCCTCACTGAAAGCTGCTCCGGGATAAAATCCTGCTCGCCCATAACTGACGCAACTTCGGGGTCAAGGTAGAGCCCGCCTTTTGCCACAGTGTTTATCGCCGTCGTAAGCTCCTTAGGACTCACTGTCTTGAGGACGAATCCCCTTGCGCCTGCCCTGAGTGAGGCTATCACGTACTGCTGTGCATCGTAGGACGTGAGCATCACTATTGCGGTGTTCATGGCCGCGTTCTTGACCTTCTGCGCGACAGTAACGCCGTCATAGCCGGGCATACGTATATCGAGCAGTGCTACATCAGGGTGCAGCTCCTTGATTTTGTCCCATGCCTCGATTCCGTCTTCAGCTTCCGCGACTAGCTCAAATGATTCCTCACGCC
>JAFSRQ010000045.1 GCA_017446055.1 Synergistaceae bacterium
CTTTTGTGATGCTGAATAGCTTTTTGCGCTTGTTGTTGCTCTGCGACGCGCCTTTTACTCTCATTGTCCGTCAGTCCTTTCCTAGTCGTAGGGGAGCAAGTGCCTCATCTGCTCGGTGAGGGTCTCTGTTACGTAGCCTGTTTCCTTGAGGCGGCGCATTCTTGAGGGCTTCTTGTGGACGAGGATGTGAGACCTGCTGCACTTCCTGTACGCGAACTTGCCCGTGCCTGTCTTGAAGAAACGCTTTTTTGCGCCTGAATGTGATTTGAGTTTCTGCTTGCCCATGTTGCTATTATTCTTCTGCTACCAGATATTTGTTGTCTGGAAAATTCCTCGTTCTTCCCGCATTAGCCCGCGGTAGCCGGATTTCTCCGGGCATGTATCCTGAACCGCTCCCGGCATAGGTAGCAGATTGTTCCTCCTTCGTCATTGATGCCGGGCTGGCCTAGGAATACACAGCTTTCTTCAGTTCGTTGTGTCAGCTGTCTCACCTTTCGGTTTTGCTGACGGCTTCGTTCCTGTACTGCTTGTTACCGGCGTGAGCAGCATCCTCATGTATCTTCCCTCCATGACGGGCTTGGCCTCGCACTTCCCCACGTCTTCGCACTCGGCAAGCACACGGTTCAATACTTCTTCGCCCCTGTTGAGGAATGACATCTCCCTTCCCCGGAAGAACACCGATACTTTCACGCGATGCCCCTTCTCAAGGAATGTCCTCACGGCCTTAGTCTTGAAGTCAAAATCGTGGTCATCAATTTTCGGCCTCATCTTGATTTCCTTGAGCTCCTGGACTTTCTGCTTCTTGCGCGCGTCCTTCTCCTTCTTCTGGAGCTGGTAGCGGTACTTCCCGTAGTCCATGATCCTGCATACCGGGGGCTGTGCTAACGGAGCTACTTCCACGAGGTCGAGGGACTGCTCATGCGCCATCCTTATGGCTTCGATTGTGCTGGTGATTCCTACTTTCACCCCGTTTTCGTCGACAAGGAGAACCTGTGATGATGTTATCTCCTCATTAATGCGCGGGGTATTTTCTTCGTTGCCGGGCAATAATTCCTCCTCCTTCCGATTTCTGCCGCAGCTTTCGTTGAGTGTGCATAATAAAAATCAGGGCGGCTCATTCCGTGCAAGCCTGACCCTGACCGTTATATGCGTATAGATTTCAGAGTTTCGGCTTCTTAGTTCCCCGCCAGCATTGAGAGCCGGACAGGAGAGCCTGCGCGAGAATATATCACAGAATGGGCTATGACGCAAAATGTGAACGCCTTAGTCTGCCTGAAATTTCCCGGCTATAAGCTCCCTGATGCGCCGCAGATTTTTCCGCTGTCTCCTCGTGAGTGTGTCCGCTGAAGCTCTGTCGGCCTCGCAGATGTTTATGTGGACGTGGGACAATGACAAGTCATCCTGCGTTTTCACCGGGACAGAGACCGGGTAGCAGAGATAACATTCATCCGAGAAATCACATCTTCCAGCTTCAAGAACCGGGCCAATTCCCACACAATAAATCCCGCCGTCGTGCCTGCACCTTATGACATCGCCGGGCTCGAACAGCACAGGAAGGTTGCAGACTTCAAGGAACGGGAACAAGGGAAAGCCCTCGTGCGGAAAATTCTTCTCGTACACCTCACACGCAGCCTTCATGTATTCTTCCTCAATGCCGGAATTTCGTTCTAGGTCAGCAATCGCCGTGTTGAGCAATAACTTTTCGGCCTCCGAATCTGTCCTGCCCGCCAGCTTTCGGAACAGTGAGATTCTCTTCTTCCTCCTCGCGTACTCACTCGCTATTGTGGCTTCCTGCATGACTGACAGCTCCAAAGGGTGAACGCGCAGATATTCTCTCAGTGCTGACGATGGGATACAGTCAACAATTTCACGCTCCATGCTAACGCCTCCTTTCATCATATTGTCCCATTGAGGCGGGCTGTTTGTGGAAAATATCTGACGGTGCTAGAATTTCCGCAACAATCCCATTCAAACATTAACGGAGGTCTACAGCAATGGCCAACAACAACGTTGCAACGCTCAAAATCAGCAAGGCTTCTTCAGGCGACACACTCACGATTTCACTCGAAGGCAGGCTGGACACAACCACAGCTCCCCAGCTCGAGGCGGAAGTGAAAGGCGGTCTTGACGGCGTGAAAGATCTTGTGTTCGACATGGCCGCTCTGGAATTTGTTTCCTCAGCGGGACTCAGAGTCTTGCTTCTCGCGCAGAAGGCCATGAACAAGCAGGGCAGTATGAAAATCAGGAATCTTATTCCCGGTGTCCTCAAGGTTTTTGACGTAACAGGTTTCAGCCGCATCCTTACCATCGAGAAATGACAGAACGCAATCCCATCGGCAAAAAGATTCAAAGCCTCGTAGTGAACGTAGCACTTGCCGCCCTTCTCATCACGGGGATAATCTCAATCGTTAGCATGTCCAGCGTGAGGGAGAAGAACAAGGAAGTCCTCATCACCCAAATGGAGACCAGCCTATACAACACCATCAAGGACAAGGCCAGGTTCGCGGACTCCGAGCTGGGGAAGTACACAGAATACGCGAATATGTTTGCGGATTACGTCAGCGTACTTTACCGCAGCCCGTCAAAGTTTGTGCCGAATGAAGTCCTCCCTCCGAGACGTGAGAACGCCGGGCATTTCGTGATGCTCAGGACAATTCGCGACGAGCAGACGAAGTACGAGTCCCTCAAGGATGAGTGCGGCCTTCTGGGGAATGTTGAGCAGATATGGATACCATTCATGAAGACTCATAGTGAGGTCGCATATTCCTTGCCACAAAGACGGGAATGCTCATGACTTATGACGCTCATTCTGACCTCTCACTGCCGCGCGAGGGACAGCAGGAAGTGTATTACGACTTCACCGGGTCTTCGTGGTACTTGCGCTGTGCCAGAACAGAGACGACAGGCTTCACAGATATTTACGATGACCATTACGGACGCGGGAAAATGATGACGGCTTTTGCCCCGTTCTATGACGCTGAGGGAAATTTTGCCGGGGCTATGGGGCTGGACATACTGATAACGGATCTCTACCGCGCAATCGTGGCTATCGACATGGGAAGGGGAGCATATGCTTTCCTCGTCGACCACAACGGAAAACTCATCAGCAGTCCCGACAGCCCTAACGCTGAATCGGCCATGCTCTCAGAGGACGCTGACATTACCCCGCAGATAGCGCGTGAGATCCTCGCAGGACGTACCAGCGTGTCGCTCTCAGACAGCGATATGTATTACGCCTACACGCCGATACGCTCAACAGGCTGGAAGCTGTGCATAAAGATTCCGCGAAGCCTCGTGCTTTCACCGCTCTCATACATCTACGAGAACATGAATCTTGCGCTAACTGTCCTTCTTCTGTCATTCGTCATAATCTACGTGATTGTACAGATTGCCGGGCGGAAATTCTCAGAGAGACTCGTAGCACCAATACTCAGGCTCGGCAATGACGTGGACAAAATCAGCGGCGGAGACCTCGAACACACTGCGGAAATCGTGAGCAACGATGAGATAGGCGACCTCGCGAGGAAATTCAACGGAATGACGGCATCACTCAGGGAATACATCAGCAACCTTGCGGACGTTACAGCCGAGAAGGAACGCATTGGCGCGGAGCTGAACATAGCGACTCAGATTCAGGCGGACATGCTCCCGAAGATAGTACCTCCATTCCTCAATCACGAGGCGTTCGATATAAGCGCGACAATGTACCCGGCAAAAGAAGTTGGCGGAGACTTTTACGACTTCTTCATGACGGACGAAAATCATCTTGCTCTGGTCATGGCCGATGTTTCCGGGAAGGGAGTCCCGGCGGCTCTGTTCATGGTCATAGCGAAGACTCTCATCAAGAACCGCGCTATGATGGGCGGCACTCCGGGTGAAATTCTCCACGATGTGAACAACCAGCTCTGCGAGGGAAACGACTCGTCCCTTTTCGTTACGGTGTGGCTTGGTATTCTCGAACTCTCAACGGGAAAAGTCATCGCCTCAAACGCAGGCCATGAACCCCCGGCGGTAAGAAGGGCGGGCGGAAAGTATGAGCTTTTAGACGCAGCGCAGAATACGGCGGTCGCGATAATGGAGGACATGAATTTTGAGGACAGCGAATTTCAGCTTGAGCATCTCGATACCCTCTACCTTTACACTGACGGAGTAACAGAAGCTACGAACTCTGACAGGGAGCTTTACGGTTCTGACAGAATGATTGATGAGCTGAACAGGACTCTCGGCGCGCCAGCTGATGAAGTCCTGGGCATAATGAACAAGTCGGTTATGAATTTCACGGGAAAAGCTCCTCAGTTTGACGACCTGACTATGTTATGCCTTCAGTTTTTCGGCAGTCATGAAGAGCTTACTGTTGAGGCGAATACGGAGAGACTTCACGATGTTATAGCCTTCGTTGACGAATACCTCGAAAAGTGGGGCTGCCCGATGGAATTTATCATGCAGATAGAGCTTGCGGTGGAAGAAATTTTCGTGAATATTGCAAGTTACGCCTACAAAGACGACGGAGGCACGGCGAAAATCAGCATCCGGCATCTCGGCAAGGACGTTGAGATCATCTTCACCGACAGCGGGACACCTCACAACCCGCTCGAACATGAAGACCCTGATATTACGCTGGGTGCTGACGAAAGGGACATAGGCGGACTGGGAATCTACATCGTGAAGCAGAGCATGAACTCTGTATCCTATGAGTACATTGACGACAACAACGTCCTGAAGATGCGCAAGAACATACAGGACGCGGAAGAATAAAGGAGTGATTACTTGTGCCTATCGAACAGCAGAAAGAATTAGCTGAACGCCAGAAGGAGCAGGCAAGACGCAAAGCCGAGCGTCAGAAGGAATTGGCTGAACGTAAAGAGAAACTTGCGAAATATCAGAATGAGCTTGCCGAACTTGAGCAGGCTTACCAGCGGGGAGGCTTTCAGTTCTTCGTAGTCTGCGGGCCTGAAGGGTCAGGGAAGACTATGCTCGTTCAGGAATTTTGCGGCTGGAAAAAGAGAATATTCTTCAAGACTTCAGGCAAGGACTCGGTGAGCCTTCAGAGTTTCGCGGAAAGATTGCAGGGACGTTACGACAAACCTTGCGCTTTTGCTGACTGGGTGAGCGCGTTCAAGTACATAGCTGACAAGGAGCAGGAAAGAAACAGGATTAACGAGCGTCTTGTG
Source organism: Synergistaceae bacterium (assembly GCA_017446055.1). Taxonomy (GTDB): domain Bacteria; phylum Synergistota; class Synergistia; order Synergistales; family Aminobacteriaceae; genus JAFUXM01. The sequence goes on from JAFSRQ010000045.1 coordinate 5,172, forward strand.
CTGGTGCTTAATGAGTTCCCTGACCCTGTGAGGCGTGATGATAAATTCATGGAGATGTTCAGGGACGTAATAGAGCAGCATCTAAGCCGGACAAAAATCTTCATGGTACTCATAAGCAGTGATACAGAGTTTGCGCAGAAATATTTTCTTGACGATGGCGCGCTTCTTCACGGGAACATGAGCGGCTGTATACGCCTTGAGAGCACGACGCTTGACGATGTTGAAGCGGAGAAGATTGCTGACGATGCGGCGAGAATGGCAAAAGGCATCACCAACGCCCGCGCAAAGATACAGAAGTTCTCGGCGGATGATGTTATTCTGCGCGAGGGTGAGACCAACGAGGCAATCTACAAGATCATAACGGGGTCTGCTGTGTGCTGGTTCAAGTACGGGACTGATGACGAGTACGTTCTTGCGAGCATGTCTGACGGGGAATGTTTCGGCGAATATTCCGTGCTGACTGGCAACCCAAGTATCTACACGGTCGTTGCGTTCAGCGATATGATTGTGATGAAGATAACGCAGGATGACTTGATCAGCTTCACGGAGGCGAACGCTAAGAATGCCATCGAGATTATGAGTAACATGGCGAGGATGATGGACGTTCTGGCCATGAACATAGAAATGATTCGCAGCGAGTGATTCACACATTGGGGGGCTGTCTTGGCGGGAATGACCGGGCGGCCTCCTTGCTTTAGTCCCAGCTATGACGCTATAATACTTCCATTCCACATTTCACAGAAAGGAGCTTGACACAACCAAGATGGCGACTATAATTGTCAAGTCAAGTCAAGTCAAGTCAGGTCAAGTCAAGTCAACCTATTGTCTTCTGACAGGTAACAGCTTAAGGGGTAGTTACTGCCTAACCTGCAAGGAGGCTTAAGCTATGAGGACAATCGGAAAGATGCTTGTCTTCTTGTTGGGTGCAATACTTATCGGAACACTCCTCCTCGTCATTGTGTACATGCTTCCCACAGATGGAATGCGCGAGAACGTCAAGGCTGCTATGAAGTCTCTCTCGAAAGAAGGAGTAAGGAACTCATGGGCGGCATTCAGCTACACAAGGCCGCCTGCTGATTTGAGTACTGAGAAAAATATCAAAGTCTCAGATGTTGGCAGAAGCGCAAAACCCTATACCATCTCAGACGGCTATACCGATGCAATAATGCTCAGTAAAGCAATATACGCCGCCAAGTCCCCTGTCAGTAATGCAATGATGAACCCAAGCTATAGCGTTCCTGGAAAAACATCTGCCCCCAACGATCCTGTGGCAAGACTCGGAGAGATCCTCAGCCATGACGTTGATGGGAATAATGCCGAAAAGATGAGCGTCTCGAACTATCCCAGATACTGGCACGGGTATTTGGTCTGCATGAAGCCTCTCCTTATGTTTGCGGGAGTTTCAGGTATCAGGATAATCAATCTTGTCCTCCAGCTGCTGATGTTCACCCTTATAGCCGTGAAAATATCAGAGGAAGTCGGCGCTGCTTATTCCCTTGCCTTTGCTGCGTCCGTACTCGTAATAGACCCTATATCTGCCGCTGTATGCTTCCAGTATTCGCACGTCTACTACGTAATCCTTGCCACAATGGCAGTAATGCTTTGCCTGAATGGAAGGCTTCAGGAAAATGGAGGCTATTGTGTTCTCTTCATGTTCAGCGGCATTCTTACCGCCTATATGGATCTGCTGACCTATCCATTTGCCAGCTTGGGGATGCCTATGGTTCTGTATCTCATTCTCAAAGACAATGTGAAGCTGGGCAAAAAGATACTGGACATGATTGCTTTGGGATTGTCCTGGCTGCTGGGCTATGCTGGGATGTGGGCAGGAAAGTGGCTGATGTCATGGCTCATTACAGGTTACAATGCCTTCGGTGATGCAATGGGTGCTGTATCCAACCGTGTGCTGGGGGAAATTCATGGCATAACGCTTCAGGAAATGCTTTTGCGGCTGAGTTCAACAAAAATATTCTGGCTTGCCATAATAATTTTGTTCCTAGTTATTACGGCAGTGTTTGTCCTAGTCTCCCTGTCAGTTAGGAAAGGCCGTGCATCAACCGCCGAAGTGCTGCCGCTTTGCCTTGTCTCTCTTTATCCGTTCGTGTGGTACTCAGTCGTCATGAACCACTCGGTAATACACTATTTCTTCACTCATAAGCTGCTGGCCGTCTCTGTGTTTTCACTGTCCTGTGTGCTGATAAAGTGTTCCGGGTACAAAGGCTCAAGATGCCATGAATAAGATAGCAATACTGATACCGTGCTTCAATGAGGCGCTCTCAGTCGGGAAAGTCATATCGGACTGGAAACATGAGCTGCCTGAAGCAGAGATTTATGTTTACGACAACAATTCCACTGACGGAACAGCCCAAGCCGCGCGTGATGCCGGTGCGCTGGTCAGGAATGAATACAGGCAGGGAAAGGGCAACGTCATACGCAGCATGTTCAGCGACATAGATGCGGAGTGCTACATCATGGTTGACGGCGACGACACATATTCTGCCGCTCATGGCCGGGAGATGTCAGAGCTCGTACTCAGCGGCATGGCTGACATGGTCATAGGGGACAGGCTTTCGTCGACGTACTTCCATGAGAACAAGAGGCCTTTCCACAACGCCGGAAACTCTGCAGTGAGGGCATTGATCAACCTAATATTCGGGAGCAATGTACGCGATGTTATGACAGGATGCCGTGCAATGAGCTACCGTTTCGTCAAGTCGTTCCCGCTTGTATCTCAGGGCTTCGAGATAGAGACAGAGATGACCATTCACGCAATCGACAAGAACATGCTCCTGAAGAACCAGGTTATAGGCTACTCAGACAGGCACGACGGGAGCAGCTCAAAGCTTAATACGTTTTCCGACGGTCTCAAGGTCATACGGACTATACTTCATCTGTTCTGCGACTACAGACCCATGTTGTTCTTCAGCGTCATTTCCGCGTTCCTGGCGTTGCTCTCGGCCTTGTTCTTCCTTCCTGTCATGAATGAGTATCTTGCTACCGGGCTGGTAATGAGATTCCCCACGCTCATAGTCTGCGGGTTCGGGGCAGTTGCGGCCATGATCTCGTTCTTCTCTGGCGTTATACTACAGACCATAAAGAATAATGAGAGGCGCGACTTCGAGTTCCGCCTGAAGGAAGTAAACGAATGGCATAAGCACGGCAGTAGTCAGTAATTTTCATGCAAATTTTGCGGGCAGGAGCTTTCATGATGAAGGCTTCTGCTTTTTTGCCGCCTAAAAGAGGGGGATAGTGTTTACCCTAAGCCTTACAGAAAGGTGTTGAAATAATCATCGTGAAGGACTCAGCGGTGATAATCGTCGCCATCAACACGCCCTACCTGATGGAATTTGACGGGAAGTATATTGATGACGGGTGCGCTGTTGACGAAATCGAGTGGGTCATCAAACGCAGCCTTGAGGGTGATGAAAGCGAGCGGCTGATTCTCTTTGTGCCGATAAAGTGCGAGAAGTACCTTGAGACTCCCGACCTTCGCGACCACCTCCACAAGTCCGTCAAACGCGCCTTCAACAACACGCTGATGCTCACGTCCAACCCTCTGTACACGAACAGGCTTGCAATAGCGATGCTTCCTGTTCTGACCGTCGGCATCGCGAATTTTGCCCGCTTCAAGTTTGCTGCTGACGGCAGAGTCGAACGTGAGGTTTACCGCAAGCCTGACCCGCATTCACGCTTCAGCCCCAAGAATGTTGACCAGCCTATGCGCTACCTGATGAGCTTCCTCCTTGAGCAGTACGCGCAGAACAAGGCTAAAGGCTCGTGGTACGATAAGTTACTGAGCTTCATATTCCGCGAGGGCGACTTGAGGGAGGTTGCCGAGTACATCAGGAGCGGGATAAAGTCGGACAATGACCTTGAGGCGGGCTTCGAGATTTTCTGCGGGAGGGGGCTGATCGGGCTTCCTGTCAGGGGATGAGGGGGCGGGAAAAACTTTTTTTGCGGAAAAGTTGACACATGGAAAAAGGGGTGTATAATTTTCCCTGTTGCGCTTGAGAGAGGCAAACACCGAGAGAGTGCAAGACCTCAGAAATCAAGCCATAAAGCGAAATGGTAACAGTGTTTCGAGCATATTGACAGAGCGATATAACAGATGAGATGTAAGTTTTTGTTTTGCGATTATTGAGGCCAAGAATCATAAATCTCACAAAATTTTTACTGAGAGTTTGATC
>JAFSRQ010000046.1 GCA_017446055.1 Synergistaceae bacterium
AACCTGGGACATTCCCACAACTGTCGGCAATGCTCCGTCAATCCCCCGGCATCCTACGTTGGCGATTGAGTGCACGCTCTCTTGGAAATCGAAGAATGTCCACGCCCTCATTGTGTTGCTCACACCGAGATGTACATAGCTTCCTTCCGGGATTCTGTGCGCTATGTTCTGTGCTAACCATATGTTAGAGAACGGGAGATCGGGAATGCTGTCCTTCACGTCCTGAATATCGGCCTGGCACTGCCTGTAGTAGTCATCGTAGACAGGCGAGTCTTCATCCGTGTATGCCTCGAAGAATATCTGCTCTGGAATCTGGAATACTTTGGTCAACTTGTGGAATGTGTCGCGCAGTTCTCCGTCCTCGCTGACACGCCACACTTCTTTTGCGTTTCTGAATTTCGGCATCTGCATATAGTCGCCGGACTCCTCGCCAATGTGTATGAGCAGGTCAACGCTGAAGATGTCCGACTCGCTGAACTCCTGAGAGGCCGGGAGCGTTGCGTGGACGGCGTATTTCCCCCGGTAGCCTGATGAGTGGTCGGTGAATATCACCGCGTCATTGTGTGCGCAGAAATCATCGGCGGCTTTCGTGAGCTCTGGTGTCCATTCCGCATGTCCTCCTACTGTTACGGCTATTCTTCCGTCGGGGAGCTGAGGCCATGAATCTTTGACTGTGTACTTGCGGATTACTCTTTGAGGGGGAAGTTCCTTTACCGAGAAGTCGTTATTGTAGCGTGTAACAAGGTTGATATGAACTGAGCCCCCCCCCCCCCTGAGTAAGCAGAATTGCGGAGGGCAAGCAACGCCCTGTTCACGTCAAGATTAGCGCGCCATTCTTCCAGTTCATCACCTTCATGGATGTACGGCAGAGTCACGCTGAGGACGACCGACTCGGAGGGCTGTGCTGTCCTGTCCACGAACTGGGGCGAGAGATTCCCCCGGTTGCTCATGTCCTGTGTAGCTGTTACCGCGAGTATGGGGAGCTTCCTGTGGTACGCTTCCGTGAGGGCGGGAAGGTAGTTGCGTGATGCTGTGGCTCCTGTGCAGGTAATCACTACAGGCTCGCCCGACTCGTATGCCATCCCAACGGCCATGTAAGCGGCTCCTCTTTCGTCGACGGCGGAATACATCTCGAAGCTGCCATCATGCTGGCAGGAGGCAACAAAGTTCAAGTTTGTTGTCCCGGGGGACGCGACTACCCTGCGTATACCATGAGCCTTGAGTAGCGCAACAAGTATCTGCACGTTCTTTTCTGCTGAATAACAGAAGCTCATTGTGTGAATGTCTCACTCTCTTTCCTTATGGGATTTGGATATTATACTCTGCAAATGAAGTATAGTGCTATAATTACCGCGCATATCCCCAATAAATTCACGGAAGGAGTCAATGTATACATGTCCACAATCGGATACTATGATCCCGCGAACTTCAAGAAAGTCTACCATGCCCAGCCCCGCACGACGATTGAGACCCTGTTCTACAGCAACAACGTCCACCGCGTCCAGGACCTCCACGAAGCCTACAACCTCGCCAAGAACTCCCCCGGCACAATCGAGCTTACAGGGATGCCCGTCTTCCAGCCCGAAGCCCAGGGTCTCCCCATGGGCGCGAACGTCCTCCTGTTCAACGACGGCGGAATCTTCGGGCGCACAGCCGCAGCGAGACGCATTGTAGGCTACCCTGATGTTGACGTGGCGAAGTACTGCAAGATAATCCGCGAGGCAATCTTCAACATGCGCTACAGGAAGCTCTATCAGGCAGACGCATACGTAGGGCTTGATGAGGACTTCATGACCTCCGCTCACTGCATCGTCCCGGAAGGCTACGAGAATAACCTGTACAACTGGATGATCAACTTCCAGTACGCGAACGAGGCCTACGCTCCCAGATACGCCGCATCACGCCAGATTTCCGACCATGACGGGGACATATTCTTTGTCGCCGACCCTGACTGGCCGCACGGAGACCCTGAACTCGCAAAACAGTTCCCGCTCGGAATAGCGTTCTTCTCGCCTGAAGAGAACTGCGCAATCGTGTTAGGCCTGCGCTACTTCGGGGAAATGAAGAAGGGTACTCTGACTCTCGCATGGGGAATCGCGGCTCGCAACGGTTACGCGTCATGTCACGGCGGACTCAAGCGTTACACCCTCAAGGACGGCTCAGGGAAGAAGTTTGTTGTCGCGGCGTTCGGTCTGTCAGGGTCAGGAAAGTCCACAATCACACACGCAAAGCATGACGGGAAATATGACGTTATGGTGCTTCATGATGACGCGTTCGTCGTGAACGTGAAGGACAAGTACGCAATCGCCCTTGAGCCGACATACTTCGACAAGGTTGCTGACTACCCGATAGGATGCCCTGATAACAAGTTCATCCTGACGCTTCAGAACTGCGGATGCATCAAGACGGCTGACGGAAAGCTCATCGCGGTAACAGAAGACGTGCGCAACGGAAACGGACGTGCGATAAAGTCCCGCCTGTGGTCGCCGAACAGAGTCGACAGAATCGACGAGCCTCTGAACGCGATATTCTGGCTGATGAGAGACCCGACACTGCCGCCTGTGCTGAAACTCGAAGGGCCGTCGCTTGCCTCAGTGCTTGGAGCTACCCTTGCCACGAAGAGAACCAGCGCAGAGAACCTCGCACCCGGTGTTGACCCTGATGCGCTTGTGTGTGAGCCTTACGCCAACCCGTTCAGGACTTACCCTCTGAGCATGGACTACGAGCGCTTCAAGGCTCTTATCTCTGACGGGGTCGACTGCTACATCCTGAACACTGGCAGCTTCATGGGCAAGCCGGTCGGCAAGGAAAACACGCTGATGATCATTGAGCGGATTGTTGAGGGCAAAGCCCAGTGGGTGCCTTTCGGGAATCTGTCGGGCATAAAGACGATGGAGATTCCGGGCTTTGACGCTGACCTGAAGAATGAGGAGTACAGGACTCAGCTGAGGAAGAGGTTCCAGGACAGGCTGAACTTCATCAAGAGCCGCGAGACTGAGAGGGGCGGAATCGACAAGCTCCCGGATGACGCGCGCGAGGCTGTGGAGAAGCTCATTGCCGAGATTGGCTAGAGAGTGAGAGAATTGGCGGTTTCCTTGAGGGGAGGCCGCTTTTTTTTGTGGGGAATGTGGATTGCCGGGGCAGGAAAAAAGCAGGGCTGAGGATTTCTCCTGTACCCTGCCTTTGAGCATTACACGCTAGAACAGGCTGACTGACTGCGGCAGGCTTCCTACTTCTGGTGTCTCAGTGCTGGCTGTGATAATG
>JAFSRQ010000047.1 GCA_017446055.1 Synergistaceae bacterium
ATCGGGTATCGGGTATCGGGTATCGGTATTATCTTGTCTGAAATCTTCCGGCAATAAATCACATCAATCATCAATAAATCATAATCACGTAAACAACTGCCCTGCTGTGTGTGAATCATGGCGGGGCGTTTTGTTATGTCTCAAGGGAGGAATCTATTTTGCCTGTACTCGAATCATTCAGGAGAAGAAGAGCCAGAGTCAGAAACGGAATTGACACAGGCCGGGAATTTTTCTTGCAGTACCTTGACGGCGTATTGCGCAGAATTTTCCGGGTTAAGACCAGTATGTACAAGAACGCGCATACCGCACGGATGAGAAAAATGTTCTGGCACGAGGAAGACGGAACTTATCACATAAAGGATGCCAGGCTTCCCCCTCTCAGTGATGAGTATGAGAAGCTGCTGATGTGCGCAATCTTTGATGACTCCTTCGGCGAGTACTTCTACTTTGACGACAAGCACGATGAAGCAACGGTGAATCTCTGCGATGAAGTCTTCGATGAGACTCCCTACTGCCTGGTTGACAGCAAAGTGAACGTTACAGTTGAGGCAGGAGACATTGTGATTGACGCGGGAGCATGGATAGGAGATTTTGCGGCTTATGCTTCAGCGAAGGGGGCTGCTGTGTATGCGTTTGAGCCGGCGGAAAGAAATTTTGCCATCCTCCAACGAACGGCAGAAGTCAACAAAAACATAACTCCCGTGAACAAAGGCTTGTCTGACGAAAACACAAGCAGGGTGATATTTGCCGCAGAACACGGAACATCCGGGCAGTATTCGCTTGTTCCCAACATAACGGAAGATCACAAAGCATCATCATCATCGGTTGAGACAATAAGGCTTGATGATTTTGTCCGCGAGAACAACATCCCCCGTGTTGACTTCATCAAGTGCGACATAGAAGGCTTCGAACGCAACATGTTAGCCGGAGCTCAGGAGACACTTGCACGTTTTGCCCCGAAGCTGGCACTGTGCACGTACCACCTTCCCGATGACCCGCAGGTTATGCCCCCGCTCATCATGAAGGCCAACCCCCGCTACAACATCGTCCAGAAACGCGCGAAGCTCTTTGCCTCAGTCCCGGAATAATACCCGGAATATCCCCCTGCTTTCACATGAGGGGGGTAAAATTCTCACCAAGAAATTTTTTCCCTTATACACTAAAATATAGCCATCACACTTTTTTGGAGCTGATTCATTTTGCGCATCGTAAATACTCAGGTAGTATTAGGACTCTCAATATGGATTCTGGGATTCGCCTTCATGGTAATGGGATGGCTCATCGGCGAACTCTCAGAGAAATACGGCAAGATACCCGCCAAGATTCTCTACAAGATCGGTGTCGTAATAGTCGGAGTCCCCGTGATAATCCTCCTGTGGAAAGTCTCAGCTACTCTCTACGTCAACCGCTTCCACATAGCGACATACATCAACAACGCCTTCCAGTTCATTCAGGACGCGATGAAAGTACTATAGTCATGGCCGGATTCATACTGGCAAACGTAATCGGACTCATTGCCGCCTCGTTCATGCTCTATTTCCCGTACACATGGTGCAGGCGCAGGAACGAGTCCGAAGAGTCTTACGGGCTGAAATGGTTTCTCACAGGCCGGGCAAAAATCGATGTGGCTGTTGCTCTGGCTGTTACCCTGATTCCCCTGACTGTGATTGTGATGTATCTTCCTGCTGACTGGGGCGGCGGCCTCAAGACTCCTTCTTTCTGGGACGCGGTCAACATTCTCGGCGGGGGAATAGCGGCGGCATTCATCGAGGAGACATTCTTCCGGGGCTGGCTTCAGACTATCACGGTGAGGAAGTTCGGAGCTGTTACAGGAATCATCATGGCAACGGCACTGTTCGCGGCTGTCCACCTAATAGCGGTCAGGAAAGCTATACGTCTGCTTACGTTCTTTCCCGGTCTCATCATGGCACTGCTGCGGCACAGGAACGGATCAGTCATGCCGGGGATAATCTATCATGCCGTCTGCAACGTCTGGGCGGTATGGTTCTCGCCATTGCCGGGGGTGTAGGACATGAAGAGAGTCATAGCAGCAATAATTCTCGCGCTCATGGCATCGTCAGCAAACGCAGAGTCCCTCATTGAGCTTCGCATTCCCTGCAAGGCTGGTGAAATCGTAACAGCTTCATTGCCGGGAGGTGTAACAATTCCGCTGGGCCATGTGAGAATGATTCCCGTCCGCACAAATCACCCTGCCTACACCGCAAGCAAGTGGGCGAGTCCGTCAACAGTCTGCGCTTCAGCCGTCAACGCCGTACACATTCTCGTTGGCGTGGAGGAAGGACGCGGCCGGATCATCAGCCTTGTACCGTCAGTAACAGTAGCCCCAGCCGCTAAACAGGGTGCATTCTTCGCGCTGGAAATGGATGCCGGCACGGGGATATTCGGAGGGTACGCGCCTATGACGGGTTCACGTGTTACGGTCGAGCATGACGGAGTCGAGTCTCCTCTGACTGACACGCCTTCTGAGGGTGATACTCTGGTGATACGCTCGCCGCTCCCGGAGAGTCCTGCGGTCTACATGGCCGACATAGAGAACAGGCCGGGGGGGAGGGTGATCGCTTACGGTGCTGACGGGCAGAGGGTGATTGCGCGTGTGATGCGCCCGGTGAATGGAGTCGGGCGTTTCGGGGGGTCAGTCTACCAGAACCGTGGAAGAATCCGTGCGTCCCATTCTGGAGTGATATGTATTGCGACTTCACCGCGTGATACTGTCGGGGGGATTCAGATTATGCCGCTGAAACATGCTCTGACCTCGCCGGAAATGCTCAATGCCTGGAAGCTGACTCAGTGGATGATTATTGCGCCTCTGCCGGGAATGCCTGACCTTGAAGGGACTAGTCCGCTGTTCAAGAATGCGTTTGTGCCGGGCGCGCAGTTGTCGGACAGGCTGCCGGACTTGTGGAGTCATTACGGGAGAAGGCCGCTCATACTTTGCAGGAGGAACGGAGGAAACTGGGAGAGAGTCCCCGAAGCTGAAGGCAGGGTTGATGATGCTCTGATGGACGTTACGCACCTGAGGCTGTATTTCCCGGTGTGGCCTCAGCCGAGCATTTGAGCGATAATGCCGAGTATGCTGTTGACTTGGGACGAGTCTCGTACGCCAGTCCTGCACCAAACCGCAAAATGTTCGCAGTTGTTCAGCGCGAGATTGTAGCCGCCCTCACCGAGCCTGCTTCTTGCGCGTGCTACTGTCTCTTCGCCGGAGTACAGGTGATAGTCCCGGAGCTTGATGGTGTGTATGACATTGAGGATTCTTGCGAGGGTGTTTCTTGCCGGGACTGCGGGGAAATTTGCGGGGTGTTCGGGGAATGTGCAGACGCTGAAAGTTGGTGAGCCGCTGAGGAACTCTTCCAGTGTGGTCTCACGGACTATGCCGTTGAAGTCGTCCGGGCCGTTTGCGCCTGTGTAGTGTATGACGTGATTCGAGTCGGCAACATAGACTCCGTAGTGTGAGTACAGCCCGCGGTTTACCCGGAGTATGTCGCCGTTCTGGGACTGGGTATCATTTACTGCCTCCCGTTTGTGAGTGTGTGATTGCCGGGAGGATAATACATCAGCCGTCATTCAGTCAAGCCCGCTGGAAGTTCCCGCGCCGAAAATGTCATCAATCTTCTCACGCGCCAGACGCTTCACGTTCTCGTCAGCATACATCTGCGACATAACCAGAGCCGCAAGGTCATCACTGAAGCCCCGCGCTAATATCGTCAACGCTCCGAATTTCTCTGCTCATTGTTACGCCTCCTTGATGTTTGCCCTCACACTAGCAATTCAGGCGTGCTTTGCCCCGTCAAGAATATATCTCCCGACATCATCAAGGACATATCCCATTGCCCTCCGGCTGAAGTGAATCTCCGCGCAGAAGGCTTCACGCAGAAACCGTATATCACCCTCAAGAGTCCTCCCTGAGTTATAGCCGCATGAAGTCAGAAGCTCATTGCGTGATACATACTTCCTCGACCTGAAAGTCTCAAGCAGCGTGTTAAGCCGCACGATTCTCACCTAGTACAAGTCTTTTTCCACATTAAGCACCGCCTTTCATCGTACACAGCAAAGCTCATCCCATGTCTCTGGCGTGTGAATGTCTCTGTGAATTTTGCCCGTTATAGCACAGCGCGGGTCTTTCACGTATAATCAGCCGTCAAGGGAGGAATGTATCATGAATTACCTTACACCGTCAGAAATAGCTGATTTCACCGTCAACGCCGGAGTCAAGAAAGCCAGCCTCAGCGCGTCAAGCCAGCTCATACTAGGTATACTTGCCGGGGCATATATAGCGTTCGGTGCTCAGGCCGCCAACATGGTCGCACACACAATCACAGACGTAGCTACAGCAAAACTCATCGGGGGACTCATATTCCCGGCAGGATTGATGCTCGTCCTCATGGCCGGGGCTGAACTCTTCACGGGTAACAGCCTCATGATTCTCGCGCTGTGTGAACGGCGGATTACCCTCACGGAATTATTGCGGTCATGGGCCGTTGTGTACTTGGGGAATCTCATCGGGGGTGTGCTTGTTGCGTGGCTAGTCTCGTGGTCGGGGCAATGGGGCTACACTGGCGGGCTTCTCGGTGCTGTAACCATAAAGGCTGCTGCCGGGAAAGTAGCGTTGCCGTTCTGGTCGGCGGTCGTCCTTGGGGTGCTGTGCAACTGGCTTGTGTGTCTTGCTGTGTGGACATCATTCGGTGCGAAGGACGGTATCAGCAAGGCTGTGTGTGTGTTCTTCCCGATATGGGTATTTGTCGCGTCAGGCTTCGAGCATAGCGTAGCGAACATGTACTACATTCCTGCGGGTATCTTCGCGAAGTGCAGTCCGTCATACGTCAGCAAGGCTCTTGAGCTGGGAGTCTCACAGTCAGCAATTGACGCTCTGAACTGGTGCAGTATGTTCACGGGAAATCTTGTGCCTGTTACTCTGGGTAATATCATCGGGGGGGCTGGCTTTGTGGGGTTGGTGTACTGGTTCGTGTATCTCAGAGGGAAAAAGTAAGGCTGCCTGCTGACGGTCTCCGGGAAAATTCCGAGGGCTGTTTTTGTTCTCATGATACAGAAAGGCGTTGAGCTTGCCCGCAGAAGACTCATCGCTGAGGCCGAAAGGTTCGGGGCTGACGGGGTATACGGCGTGATGATTGCGACTCCGCAGGTTGCAGGGGGCGCGGCGGAAATCATAATGTACGGTACAGCGTTCAAATATGTGTAACAACCTGCCTCCTTGCGGTGATAATATTTCACGTGAAGGAGGTTTTTTTCTTATGGCAAACTTATTCGGACTATCACAGCTTGATTACTTCAGAGACTCTCTTGATGAACGCTCACAGGAAGCCCTGCGCATGGCCGTAGACCGCATCACTGACACCAAGAAGCATGGCGGCCGCGTAATGGTCGTAACAGGCTCAGGCCCCAACATTCACGAGGGAGTAACGACTCTCATCGCTGAACTCATCCGGGCCGGGCTGGTCGATGCCGTGTCAACAAGCTCCGCCGTCATCGCCCACGAAATGGCCGGAAGCCTCGACAGGGTTTACCGTGTTGACGCAAAAGCACTCGGCATGAACATGGACAAGATGCCCCGCGGTGATGTCTTCGAGTTCACCTGCATGAATGACGCAGAACTTGACGCGCTGAAACAGGAGATGCCTCTTGACGATGAGCTACTCGCAAAGGGCAGAAGCCTTCCCCGTGTCAGCGAAATCATCAAGGCCGCCGGGAATATGGCCTACCCTATGGGACTTAGGACTGAGAGGCTCGCTCATGAGGTGCTTGCGCTGGCGAGAATGTACGGGCTTCCCTTCGAGACCGTAGCGGGCTGGGGCTGTGATGAACACACTATGCTGGGCGCGGCTTCAGGCAGGAATGTCCCGGTCATGGTTACGATACCTCAGCTTGTAGGTGGCGGGGCTGTCGGAATGTCCATAGGTGACTCAATCCCAATATCACAACGCTCAATGAGAATCTCCCGGATGCTTGCTGACTGTGATGTGATTATCGAGTCGGCAGTAGCTCTCACTCAGGAAATCCACGACGGGCCTTTTGAGTGCTACACGGGACACGGTATCTGGGCTTGGTGGTCGGGTCAGAACACGTACACCCTCAAGGACAAGACTCTCATCCGCATTGACCTGGACGAGAATTTGCGCCGGGCTACGGAGTTGAGCCGCACAGTTCAGGAGGCAATCGACAAAGGACTCCCCAAGACGAAGGCCGCTAAAATCCCGTTCCGTATGGAGATGTCAGCATTCGCCCGCCACGAAGGAAGCATCCCGGTTGTCGGCGACATCGGTAAAGTCTGGCCGTTAATCGCTCATGACATAGCACAGAATCTAGGAGTGAGTCTCGAATTTCTGTCAGCGTCCCAGGACACACAAGAAGGGCAGGCCATGCGTGATTGGATTGTGGATAACGTCCGTCCTCTTGATGTCCGGGAAATGCGCGGGAAGGCAGAATCTTTCGTGAAGTAACGCGCTTTCTATTGACAGAAATATACCCCGTTGCGCTACAATTCCACGTACTGAATTTTCCCTCAATCATGCTCAGGAGTGATGCGCCGTGAAAAAATATATTGTGTTACTGTTGCTGCTTCTCTTTATGATTCCTTTGTACGTCTTGAACGAGGCCGAGGAAAAGACAGCAAAGCCCGCAAAGCCCGTTCTCAGAGTCGGGGCTGAATGTGATTACGTCCCCAACAGCTGGGAAGAAATAGAAGCCTCCGCATACAATCTCCCGATAGCGAATCACAAAGGCTACTATGCTGACGGTTACGACATACAGATAGCCAAACTCGTCGCAGGTAGGCTTGATTATGACATCGAGATAGTAAAGCTGGCGTGGAATGACCTTCTTCCCTCGCTCGCCAACGGTGATATTGATGCTGTATTCTCGTCCATGCTTGACACTGACGAGCGGAAAAAGGTTGCGGCTTTCTCTGAGCCTTACGAGATAAACAGGGTAGAGTATGGGATTCTTGTCGACAGGGAAAACCCGTACATCACAGCAAAAACATTAAGGGACTTCAGCGGCGCAAGGCTGATCGGCGAGAGAGGAACAAGGCTCGATGACGTTATAGAGCAGGTGCCGGGGGCTGTTCACCTTCAGCCTGTTGACACAGTAAGGGGAATGATTGACGCTGTCCTTAACGGTGAGGCGGACGGGGCTGTTATCGACCATGACACAGGGAGCTACTACGAGATCATGAACAAGAGTCTCATGCTCGTGAAGTTTCCTGAGGATGAAGGCTTCAAGCTCGGCTTTCACGGAGTCTGCGCGGCAGTGAGGAAGGGCAATACGGAATTACTGCACAGGATAGACATTGCCATACTCAAGATAGAACGGAGCGAACGTCAGAGAATAATGGACGATGTAAGCTCAAGGATGATAACAAACCTGAAATGACACCCGGCCATGACAGACGGGCGGCTTTGCAGGCGTGAAAGTGCTGAAAAATTCGTGAGTGTCCTCGTGCTTGTTAGCATTAATACGGCTGATAAGTTACAATCTCCGCAATAAATTTCAGGGAGTGATGAGACATGAAGAAATATGTTGCTCTTCTGGTGCTTGTGCTTGGTGTGTTTGTTGTCGCTTACTTGGGGAGTGAGAGAGAGAAGCCCCGCGCGGAACTCGTGCTGAGGATAGGCGTTGAGTGTGATTACGTCCCGAATAACTGGGAGGAGAAATACCCGACAGACTTCAACGTGCCTATAGCGAATCATGAGGGCTATTACGCGGACGGCTACGACATACAGATAGCCAAAGCTGTAGCCGAAAAGCTCGATGCCTCCCTTGAGGTGAAGAAAATCCCGTGGAACGAACTGATACCAGCCTTGCAGAACGGGGAGATTGACGCGGTTTTTTCGGGTATGCTTGACACTCAGGAACGCAGGCGGTCGATATCATTCACAGAAACATACGAGGTCAGCAGGACGGAATATGTGGTAATCGTGAACACTGGCAGCCCTTACGCGGACGCAAAGAGGATAACGGACTTCAGCGGTGCAAAGTTCACTGCGCAGAAGAACACGAACCTGTACAGCGCAATATCGCAGATTCCCGGAGCTGTCGCGCTTCCTGCTGTTGAGACAGTGCCGGACATGCTCAAAGCCGTAACAACAGGCCAGGCCGATGCGAGCGTCATAAACATTGACACAGGACGCTCATATGAGACAAGCTACAAGAACATAAAGGTCATACGTTTCCCGGAAAATGAAGGCTTCAAGCTGGGCTTCAGCGGAATATGCGCGGGACTCAGGAAGGACAGCAAGCCGCTCATCACAAGAATCAATGATGCACTCGGCAGAATAACGAAAAGCGACCGCCGCAGAATAATGGACAGCGTAATATCACGGATACTAGGGTACACATCGTAGCGCGGAAAAAACGAATCCCCCCGGCCATGAAACCGAGGGGATTATTCTTACCTGTTGTAGACCAGAGGAATCAGGAAACCTTCAGCGACCTCATCAGACATAGCTTTTCCCTCAAGAATCTCAAGGAGCTTCAGCGCAAAGAACGGAGTAACAGCCGGGCCTTTTGCGGTGGTGATGTTGCCGTCAGTCTCAACGATGTTGTGTCCTATTCTCGCCCCGGTGAGATGGGATTCGAGTCCGGGGTAGCACACAGCCGTTTTCCCCGCGAGGACTCCCGCCCGCCCAAGTGCCGCAGGTGCAGCGCAGATTGCCGCGATGAGTTTTCCCTCTGAGTGATACTTCTTCACGAGTTCCTGGAGACCGTCATGATCCTTTATCGCCAGAGTCCCGCCCGGAAGTATGAGCATGTCGAAATTGCGCCCCTTAACGTCATCGAACATAGCATCAGCGCGGACGGGAATCTTGTTCTTGCTTATGACTTCCTGCCTGCCCGTCAATGATACTGTCTCAGCCACAACGCCGCCCCTGCGCAGAATGTCTACGGTCGTAAGTGCTTCTGTCTCCTCGAAACCGTCAATGAGAAATATTGCCGCTGTCTTCATGTTGTAATCACCTCGCCTGAATTTTAGCATTAACATACGCAAACGTCATATTTACTTCGTGAACGTCAGAATTTATCCGTTGACTGTATTTTGACTCGTGAAATAATTAGCCGTCAACAAAATTCAGAGGAGGCAAAATTCACATGGCCTATACGGAAACGACACAAAAGAGCTGGTTCACTCGCATCAAGGAATCAGTCGGCGGAGTAGTAGCAGGAATAGTATTCATCATCATCGGAACGTGGCTCTTGTGGTGGAACGAGGAAGACACCTTCAAGACAGCCGGAGCAATCGGTGAAGCCGAACTTGTTACGCAGGAAGTACAAGACATTTCACGCATTGACCCTGCGCTTGAGGGAAAAGTGATTCACGCCATCGGTTACGCTGACACGAAAGACGTGGTGAGAGATTCACTCTTCGGGATTGAGGCTCAGGCAATCAACATCAAGCGTGAGGCGGAGTTCTACCAGTGGCAGGAGCATGAACACAGCGAGACCCGCAAGAAGCTCGGCGGAGGTGAGGAGACAGTAACAACATACACGTACTCGCGTGAATGGGTGTCAGAGCCAATCGACTCCGGGAGGTTCAAGGACTCCTCCTACCAGAACAGCAACAAGACCCTCGCAAACATCAAGGACGAAACATTCTGGGCCTCAACAGTAAAATTCGGGGCGTACAAGCTGCCCGACTTCCTCAAGCACAGAATCGGCGGAGCAGTCCCAATGACATTGGCGGGAATAGACACTGCTTCAGTCTCAGGTGTCATAAACTCCTCATCACCTCAGAGACTCATACACATTCAGGGTAGCACGGTGTACATCGGCACTAATCCCGGAAGCCCGGAAGTCGGAGATGTACACATAACGTTCACGCAGACTCCTCCGGCTGATGTCTCAATAGTCGCTCAGGTAATCCGGGACACTTTCGAGCCTTTCACCGCGTCAAACGGCTACACATTCAGCAGGCTTGAGATGGGCAAAGTTGGCAGCACGAAAATGTTCGAGGATGCACGCTCGGAGAATAACATGATGGCGTGGATATTCCGACTGATTGGGGCAATAGCGGTAGTGTTAGGGTTAAGCACGGTGCTGAAGCCTCTATCAGTGATTGCTGACGTTATACCGATTCTTGGGACGATTGTAGGAGCTGGGACGGGGGTTGTGGCGTTCCTTCTGGGGCTTGCGTGGTCTCTGGTGGTGATTGCGGTGGCGTGGCTCAGGTTCAGGCCGCTAATCGCAGGGGGACTCATTGCGGCGGCGGTCGTACTCCTGTGGCTGTCATACATGAGGGGGCGAAGGTCAGCCCAGGCGTAAACGCAGGAGTAAGACAGTGAGATTTTCGGCGGCGGATGATTGTTGAGATTGTCTGCCGCTTCTTTTGTGCTAAGATTCGGGAATATCCACACTAAAGGAGGATTTATTCATGCTTTCACCGAAGAAGTTTGCGGCGTTTTTCGTCATGGCCGGATTGATGGTGTACTCTTCTTTTGCTTACGGGGAAACGCAGACCTCAGCGGCTCCCTTGTCGCAGGAATACCAGAGCTACAGCGCGGAAAATTCACATGAGGGCGGATATGTCCCCAGTCCCATAGACAGGTCTCACCTCAAGAGCAACCCCCCGGTTTTCGACACAAAGGGGAATGTAGGTGCTAATTACGACAAGGCATATGACCTTCGGAATGTGAACAGCAAAAGCTATCTTCCGGCAGTCAGGAATCAGGGCAGCTACGGTACATGCTGGGCACATGCGGCAATCGGAGCGGTTGAGTCAAACTATCTCAGGAAGGGCTTGACGTTCCTTAGTGCGGTTGACTTGTCGGAGCTTCATATGGCGTGGTTCGTCTACAAGGATGTTGAGGGCAAAGCATTCTCCATTAAGAGCGGCTCATTCTCAGGCGGTGAAGTCTTCGGCCAGGGAGGAAACGCGGACAAGTCTATTGCGTATATGTCCCGTCTTGCAGGCCCGGTTCTTGAGACGGAATTACCGTATACCAGCATAAATAGTGATGTTGATGCATTTACGACTTCGCTGAACGGAAAAACAACACCCGAACAATACAATCTGGCAATCAGGCTTCATGACGCTTACACGCTGGGCGACATGACCGAAAGCCTAAGGCCAGTCGTGAAGGAGTTCATCAGGAACAGCGGAGCAGTACAGGTAAGCTACTACTCAGGCCAGACCGTAGCGACAACCTCAAGCGGCACTGATGTATCAGCCTACTACCAGAAGGACTCTAACACGTACACGTACTATGACAATTCAGGGAACACGCCCAATCACGCAGTCCTGCTCGTGGGATGGGATGACGATTTCAGCGCGGACAACTTCAACCCTAAGCCGTCAGGAAACGGAGCGTGGCTAGTGCGCAACTCATGGGGTGATACTTGGGGTACTGGCGGCTATTTCTGGATGTCGTATGAGCAGAAGATTACGGGCGTTACGGCGTATGCTGCTGACGAAGCAAAGAGCGGCCTCAATGTGTATTATCATGACGCTCTGGGACGTACAGGTTCGGTGTCCTTTGCGTGGGCGGCAAATGTCTTCCAGGCTGGGAATACTAAGGATGAGAGCATAAGCGGCGTGGGATTCTACACCACAGACAACAACGCAGCGTATGACCTGTATATTTTCGACTTGGGGGAAAGTACGCCTTCGTCCCCTGTTCCTGAAAACACAAGCAATCCCCTGTACAAGTCCGAGAACACAAAGGTAGCCTGCTCCGGGTATCACGTTGTCGATATACCTAAGAATATCTCAATAGGGAAGGGGCATTATTTCTCTGTCATAATGAAGATGTCCACGCCGAAATACGGTTTCCCTACAGCCGTCGAGCAGGCAGTCAGTGATTACGCAAGCCCTGCCATCAATGCCGGGGAAAGCTATTTTGCCTCCGGGAGTACATTGCCTGCAACATGGACAGACGGCTACAACGGCGTAACATTTACCGGCGATTCAGCACCTACCCCTATGAACGCCTGCATCAAAGCCTTCACCGTAACAACCCCGGATTCCTCCAGCGGCATAACGATAGCCAGCACGTTCACAGATGACAAGCTGAAGGAATACGTTGCCACTTTCGACACAGACAGCAACGGCACACTCTCCGACACCGAAATATCAGCCGTAACATCACTCAACCTTAAGGGCTTGGGCATCACCAGCACTACCGGCCTCGCGAATTTAACCAACATCACCGCCCTCGACATTAGCGGCAACCCGGGCGTAAAGACCCTCGACATATCTCCGTTCACGAGTCTGACGCTGGACAACATAACTGCTGATCCCTCGCTCACCATTACGAACGGAGCAGGCAATACAGCTTCTTTTGCGGGTCATTCTCTCATCCTAAGCGGCCAGATCGGAGTCAACTTCTATGTTACCCTCCCTGAAGATTTCAGCGATGAGAACGCGTACATGGTCTTCACGGTCAACAACACACCCGGAAAAGCTATAACGCTGGAGGCGGCAGAACTAGATGATACCGACGGCGCGTATATCTTCACGTGTCCGATAAACTCAATACAGATGGCCGAGGATATTACCGCGACATTCCATTACGGGGACGGTCTCGAAGTCAGCAACAAATGCAGCGCGAGTGATTATATCGACCTGGTGAAGGCTGATACGACTCTGGCGGAAAGCAATGCACTCTTGAAGCTCGTGAACGCCATCAAGGATTACGGCTCTTACGTTCAGACTCCCCTCGCAAAGGCAAACGGCTGGACAATCGGCACTGATTACGCAAAAATGACAGCGGCCACAACATATGACAGCACAACCGTAACAAACGCAACAACGGCGGTCGCAGGCTTCGCGCTCACGGGTGCTGACTCATCGTTCACGGTCGGAATGGATCTTGAGCTGAACTCGGAGACTACCCTCCACCTTTACATCACTAAGGCTGACGGCACTTCTGAAATTGCGGTAACACCTGACGCAAACGACGGTGATATGTCGTCGGAATATGACAGCACCAGCGGCAAATACACCGTAACCGTAAGCGGAATCTCAGCGCACAAGCTCGGCAATGTTCACACAGTTCTTGTTACGGCGGGCGGCACTACATATAACGTGAAAGCCTCGGCACTCTCGTATGTACATAATGTGCTGAGTGATACGCAGTCGGCAGAGGAAAAAAGCGAGGGCATCACCAACGCAGTAACGTCAATCTACAACTACTACAAGGCCACGATGGACTACAGGAGCTCGGACTACTAGAAGTGATGACCAGATGAAACACGGCAGGGCGGGGCTATAATATCCTCACCCTGTTTTTTTTTTGCTCACGAAAGGAGATTATTACCCATGAAGTTACGCGGCGACTTTCTCACACACCAGACCGACAGCGAGACCCTACTTGTCCCAGCAGGAAACGCTGACTTTTCCGGCATCATAAAGGGCAATGCTACATTCGGCGAAATTCTCTCACTCCTCAAGGACGACATCACCGAGTCCCAGATAATCACAGAAATGTGCGCGAAGTATGACGCTCCCGAAGATGTCATCTCTCAGGACGTAAGAAGGATTCTCGACTCCCTCCGTCAGGTCAGAGCCCTCGAAGAATGACAGCCACATACACAATCGCGGGAGTCAGAATCTCCGTCTCAGCAATACATGAAGGCTTTGACTCATACGCCGTGGATTACAGGACTGACGGAGCATCGCCGGATTTTAGCGTGGCAACAACGCAGGATGATATAGACTTCGAGCGGGAAAAGTCAACCGAAGGCACATTCCCTGACTCATACCTTGAGGCTCTCGCAGTGTTCCGCAAAATCTCTGAGAGGATGCCGGAATATGATACCTTCCTCTTTCACGGCTCGGCTATTTCTGCTGACGGACTCGGCTACGTCTTCGCTGCTCCGTCTGGCACAGGCAAGTCAACCCACGCGGCTTTGTGGCGGAATATGCTGGGGACTCGCGCCGTTATGGTCAACGATGACAAGCCAATGATACGCGCCGGGACGGAGTCGGCAGAAATTTTCGGGACTCCCTTCAGCGGCAAGCACAATCTCGGCAGCAACATTCACGTACCATTGAGGGCGGTGTGCGTTATCAGGAGGGGAGAATCGAATCACATTGAGCGGATTTCACCCGATGAGGCATACCCGCTGATACTCCGCCAGACATACAGGCCACATGACCCGGCCATGCTCGCAAAGACTCTGACTCTTCTTGACCGCCTGAAACACTCGGTGAGCTTCTACCGACTCGCCTGCAACATGTCCCCTGAAGCCGCAAAAGTCTCGTGGGAGGCAATGAGGCCATGAACATATCACAGTATCTCACCTACACCAACAAGGGAGTCAGCATGTGGGCAATATGCATTCTGGGACGCGGTGAGGCGAATCACATTCCGGCCATGCTCGACCGCCTGAAACACTCGGTGAGCTTCTACCGTCTCACCTGCAACATGTCCCCTGAAGTTGCAAAAGTCTCATGGGAGGAGTTGAGGCCGTGAACATCTCACAGTATCTCGCGGACAACGGCACTCTCACCTACACCAACAAGGGAGTCAGCATGTGGGCAATATGCATTCTGGGACGCGGTGAGGCGAATCACATTCCGGGCATGCTCGACCGCCTGAAGCACTCGGTGAGCTTCTACCGACTCTCCTGCAACATGAACCCTGAAGCCGCAAGAGTCTCGTGGGAGGCAATGAGGCCATGAACATATCACAGTATCTTGCGGACAACGGCACTCTCACCTACACCAACAAGGGAGTCAGCATGTGGCCATTATTGCGTGAGGGTCGCGACATGTTTACCGTCAGCAAGAAAGGGAATGAGCGTTGCAGGATTGGTGATGTAGTCTTGTACAGGAGGCCGCCGAATTTCTATGTCCTTCACAGAGTTATTGATGTCAGGGAAAACGATTACGTCATTCTCGGCGACAACTGCATAGCATACGAGTACGGCATCACTGACGCTGACATTTTCGGTGTCATGACGGGCTTCACACGCGGCGGGAAAAGTTACAGCGTTGATGATTCCGGCTACAGGCTCTACACGTTCATCATACTTCACACAATCACAATCAGAATATTCACGAAGAGGGTAATATCATGGATTATGCGGAAACTGCGATATATCTTGCCGGGTGCGCGGTGAACGGAAATATCCCGGACAAATCTCGGCTTGAAGCTGCCGACATGGCCGGGCTGTATGCTTTCACGCAGGCTCATATGATTCCGGCTATTGTTGGCTATGCGCTTGAGTCCGCCGGGATTAAGCACGAACTTTTCACACAGGCTAGGGCTAAGGCACTCAGGAAGGCGGTGATCTTTGAGTCTGACCTGCGGAAAATTTCCGTGAGTCTTGAGGAGGCCGGGATATGGCACATGCCGCTGAAAGGCTCGGTGATGAAGGGATATTACCCGGCTTTCGGCCTTCGCGAGATGTCAGACATAGATATAGCTTTCGACTCTTCACGGGCTGATGATGTCCGCAAAATCATGACGGGACTCGGCTTCTGGACTGAGGATTTCTGCAACCACACCCACGATGTTTATCACCGCGAGCCGGTCAGCAACGTGGAAATGCACCGCGGCCTGATGGAGACGTGGCTTAATCCCGCGATGGGCGACTACTATTATGATGTCAGGGACAAGATGATACTCGATGACGGGAAAAAGTACACGTACCACTTCGGCCCGGAAGACTTCTACCTGTACATTACGGCTCACACGTACAAGCATTATTCGGAGGGCGGGACGGGTCTTCGTTCTCTGCTTGACTGCTATGTGTACATGAAGAAGTTTGCTGACTCTCTGGACTGGGAATATATTTCGCGCGAGGCCGGGAAGATGAACATCACAGAGTTTGAGCGGGACTTCAGGAATCTTGCCGTGACTATATTCGGTGATGGCGAGTCTGGGAATGTCAGCCGTGAAATGCTGGGATATATTACAGCCTCCGGGGCATACGGCCATATCGATAACGAGATGGAACACATTACTGCGGGCGCGTTTGGCGGAAGCAGGCTGCGTTATCTCCTCGCCAGAATATTTCCACCCTTCAGCAAGTTGAAGTACATGAATCCTCATGTGTACACCCACAAATATTTGTACCCCGTCTTTGTTCTGCGCAGGCTATGGAGGGCGGCTACAGTCAGCAGAAAGAATGTCATTGCCAGACTGAGACGCATATTCAGCAGGAGGAAGGGAAACAGCGTGAAGTGATGGTGCAAAGTGTTACGGCTCTAGTCCTGACACAAGAAAGAAGGAGGAAGTAATGTACCAGCTCTCAGAATTATTCAGGAACTCAACGCATGATTACTCGGCCTTCACGCCTGAGACAGTCAGCGCAATCGAGTCCCTCATCTACACCAAGACGCAGAGAGGCCGTGAAGTCCCCTACATCAAGTGCATCATACGCAACAAGGAGATACGCCTTACTCCCGAAGAAGCGGTGAGACAGCTCTACGTGTACACGCTGATTCATGAGTACGGCTACGGCCCGGAGCGCATAAAGCTCGAACACGGTATCAATTTCGGGCGTGAGGTCAAACGCGCTGACATCGTGATATTCGAGAAGGATCATCCCACGTCAGAATACATCATCGTCGAGGTCAAGAAGCCCAGCCTCATGGAAGGAAAAGAGCAACTCAAATCATACTGTAACGCCTCAGGAGCAGTAATAGGAATCTGGACGAACGGCGAAATCACAGAATACTACCACCGCAAAGACCCCAATATTTTCGAGAGCCTCACAAGAATCCCATTGGCAGAAGAAACAGTTGATGACGTTCTGAAGGAACAATGGACAATAGCGGACTTAATCGACCATGACAGGCTCAAGGACGGCAAGAAGACACTCAAGGCATTAATTCAGGAGCTGGAGAATGATGTTCTTGCAAACGCCGGAGTCGATGCTTTCGAGGAAGTCTTCAAGCTCATATACACGAAACTTTATGACGAGCTCCAAAGCACAAGGAACGAGCGCAGGATTCTCCAGTTCAGGATATACAAGGCTCAAGGCGAAGAAGATGACAAGGCGGACAAGAGACTCTATGACAACATACATTCACTTTTCACCAGCGCAAAAGAAGTATGGCCTGACGTTTTCGGGAAGGATGAGAGAATTATCCTGAATCCGTCGCATCTTGCCGTGTGCGTGGCCAGACTCCAGAACATCAAACTCTTCAACTCAAACCTTGATGTCGTTGATGACGCATTCGAGTACCTCATGACAAAGTCCCAGAAGGGCGAAAAAGGACAGTACTTCACACCGCGCTACGTTATCGATATGTGCGTGAAGATGCTCAATCCCAAGAAGCACGAGTCCATGATTGACACAGCGGCAGGGTCATGCGGCTTCCCGGTGCACACAATCTTCCACGTATGGCGGCAAATATACGATGAGTTAGGCATTCCCGGACGCGACATGTTCACAGCAGAGAAGAAGCCCCCGGAATGCACCGACTACGTGAGGGGTAAAGTTTTCGCGATTGACTTTGACAGCAAGGCCGTGCGGGTCGCAAGAACTCTCAACCTCATAGCAGGAGACGGACAAACCAACGTTCTCCACCTTAACACGCTGGATTATGGACGCTGGGAGGAGACCATAAAGCCCCGCGCATGGCAGAAGGCATACAGTGAAGGCTGGCTGAGGTTCACGGATTACTGTGTTCGTGAGGAAGACTACAGCGCGTTCACGTTCGATATTGTGATGGCTAACCCCCCGTTCGCCGGCGACATACGCGAGTCGAAAATCATATCCCGCTATGAGCTGGCAAAAGACGCAAAAGGTAAGTACGTGAACAAAATCGGCCGTGATATTCTCTTCATCGAGCGCAACCTACAGTTCCTCAAGCCCGGCGGAAGAATGGCGATCATCCTCCCCCAGGGCAGGTTCAACAATTCCAGCGACAAATACATCCGGGACTTCATCGCGGGGCAGTGCAGGATACTCGCGGTTATCGGCCTCCACGAAAACGTCTTCAAGCCCCACACAGGGACGAAAACGAGCGTGCTTCTCGTGCAGAAATGGGATGATGAGCTGTGTCCGAGATGTGAGGATTACCCGGTGTTCTTCGCGACGATGAGGAAGCCGGGCAAGGACAATTCGGGCGAAAAGATTCTGCGCAAGGATGAGGCGGGGCGGCCTTTGCTGGACTCGCACAGCCATGTGATAGTTGAGCATGACCTGTACAATCACGGGGGGCTGACGGAGGACGGTATTGCGGAGGCTTTCATTGAGTTTGCGAGGAGGGAGGGACTGAGTTTTTTCGGGGATGCCCGCTTTGCTGAGGAACGTTACAGGGACTTGGTGAGCGGGCTTGAGGTGAGTGAAGTGATGCTGAGTGATATTGATTTGGGGGACAGGATGGACGCTGAATATTTCTCCAAGTCATCGGTGGCAATCAAGCGCAGTCTGCAAAACGTGAAGACCGTCAAGCTGGGGGATGTGGCCTATATGGTGGCAAGCGCATTCTACCCTGCGGCGACTCAGCTGTACTCTGTGGGTGATACTCCGTTTGTTCGCTGTGTCGACTGTGTCAATTACCCCGTAATTTCTCATGACCAGGACGCAACATTTGAGCGGATACCCCGAACATTCGCAACGGAGAACAAAGGTATATCCATACTGAGGCGGAACGAAATCGTAATAACGAAGGTCGGCACTCCCTGTTACGCAAGCATTGTTGATGACTATGATGAAGTTGCGTTGTCGCGGACTGTGATGGGCCTCAAGAATATACACGGCATTGACCCTCATTATCTGCTAGTGTTCCTGCGGTGCAAGTATGGCTTCGGGCAACTCATGCGTCAACGGGAGCAGACGATACAATTTCAGCTAACATTGCCCAGAGTCAAAGCTGTTGACGTGTTCGTGCCTTCTGAGGATTTCCAGCGCGCTATCAGCGACATGGTGAAGAAATACCGCGCAATGATGAGAGAATCACAGTCCCACTACACCGCCGCACAGTCCCTCCTCACCGACTCCCTCGGCCATGTCCCCCAAGACCCCCGCAACACCGCCACCGTGCCATTCTCGCGGGCATTCAGCACAGGCAGGCTCGACGCGGAATACTTCATGCCAGTGTATGACGATATACTTTCACACCTCAGCAGCTTTGATACAACGTCAATTCCTGATGAGTACGAGATATACAGAAATTCAGGAACGGACTATTCGGAAACATCTTATGATGTGGGTGTAATCAAGACGAAGCAACTCACTAACAGAGGCATTAATACTGATGGTGTAGAAAGCTGGTTTGACAGTGATACATGCGGCGACAAAACATTTTTGCAGGCTGGAGATGTTGTATTTGCGTCTATGGGTGTGGGTTCTCTCGGCAAGGTCAGCATATTCACATATGAGGGCGATAAACGCTTCGTAACGGATTCAACGCTTAGGATATACCGTGCAAAAGAGAACGCAAGAGTCTTGCCGGAAGTGTTATGTGTGTTTCTTCAGTCTGATATAGGCCAGAAGATTATTTACCGCTATGTTGTGGGTAGTACCGGGATAATAAATATTTACGACAGGGATATAGCCAGTATTCCGATTCCCATATTGCCCCCTGATACTCAGCAACGAATCTCCGGCCATATGAGAGAGTCATTTGCCCTCAGACGGAAGTCCGAACGCCTCATTGCCGCCGCCGTGAGAGCTGTTGAGCTGGCTGTAGAACAGGGAGAGGAAGCCGCAATGAATTTTATGCGCCTCCCGTAGTTTCATGACGGTTGCGGGAGAGTTCCTGAATTTTTCTGCTGAGGCACTCTTCCGTATTCCTTATGCTGTCTCTTGCCCCAATCGCGCACTCCATAAGGTCAAGGATAATACGCACAGACACGATAAGGATTAGCAGAAATATGAAGAAAAATCCCATCATCATTAAGTTGCGCTCAAAGGCTATGCGCTTATGAAGTCCCTTAATCTCAAAGTTTGCGGTTTCTACTTTTGCCTCAAGGCTCGTAATCCTGCTCCTCATTTCTGCGTTGTCGCGCCTGAGTTCCGCTATCAGTTCTTCGTTGCTCATCGTTTATCCCCTCTCCTTTGCGAAATATTCTACCATGTGCAACAATCCTGCTATGACAATTCCCCCTAAGGAGTGATACTTTCATGAACGCAAAACACAACAGCCGTGAAATCTTCGAGTCATGGCCGATACCCAAAGCCTTAACCGAGCTTGCACTCCCGATGATATTCGGACAGCTCATTATTCTTGTCTACAATCTCGCTGATACATTCTTCATCGGACGCACAAACAACCCCCTCATGGTCGCGGGAGTCTCGTTACTGTTGCCCGTCTTCAACATCTCAATCACATTCGCGAATCTCTTCGGCATCGGAGGAGGGACTCTGATTTCCCGTCTCATGGGCGCGAAACGTGATGACGAGGCCCGGAATGTCTCTGCGTTCTGCTTCTGGATGACAATTCTCGCGGGCGGAATGTTCTCGGCGTTCATGTACGTCTTCATGCCCCCTGTGCTTCGTGTGCTTGGGGCGAGCGATGACACGCTGAAATTCGCGGGGCAGTACACGTTCTGCGTAATCGTTCTCGGAGCAGTCCCCACGATTCTGGGAATGACACTCTCGAACTTCCTGCGCTCGACGGGCCGGGCAAAACAGGCTGGCTTCGGTGTCTCGATGGGCGGCATCATCAATATCTTCCTCGATCCGCTGTTCATGTTCGTGATTCTTCCGGAGGGTGATGAAGTTCTCGGTGCGGGAATCGCTACCATGCTGTCCAACGTCATAATCTGCGTGTACTTCCTGACTGTGATTCTTGCTGACCGGGGCGGGATAATCTCCTTGTCGCCCGCTAACGTCCTTGCTTCTGCCCGCAACATTTACGAGGTCTTCGCTGTCGGTGTACCTGCGGCAATATCGGTAACACTCTTCGACGTAACATATATCGTCATCGACAAGCTGGCTTCAAGTTACGGTGATATTCCGCTGGCGGCTGTGGGAATTGTGCTGAAGGCCGAGCGTCTGCCCCTGAACGTGGGAATAGGGCTGTGCATGGGGATGATGCCTCTTGCGGGGTACAACTACTCATCCGGGAATCTCGCGCGTATGAAGGAGGCTGTGAGCTTCTCGCGGAAGGTGGGGCTGGTGTTCGGGTTCGTGAGCGTGGCAATGTATGAGGTTTTCGCGGCGTACATCATGCGTATCTTCATTGAGGACGTTCAGACTGTGGAGCTTGGGACTCACTTCCTGCGGGCACGGGTGCTTGCGACTCCGTTCATGTTCATGTGCTTCCACCTGGTGAATTTCTTTCAGGCTGTCGGTTACGGAGGGAAGGCACTTGCGCTTGGCTCTGCCCGGTGGGTAGTGTTCAACATTCCGCTGTTGTTCGTGATGAACTGGGTGTTTGGGATGTACGGGATAGTGTGGACGCAGGTTGTTGCTGACGTGATGATGTCGGCTGTGTCTTTGTGGGTGTACAGGAGATTCGAGTCTCAGCATAAACTTTGAGAGTTGCGGAGCATCCCCGGTGTTGCGATTCTCGCGGCTGGTCTCAAACTTTTACAGGTTGCTTGAAGTGTTGCTATAATATGTGCAAATTTCCCGCAAAGGAGCATACCTCATCATGAAAATAGCACTTGGTACTGACCATGCCGGCTTCGTGCTGAAAGACGCTGTAACCGCATACCTCAAGTCGAGAAACATAGAACTCGTTGACCTCGGAGCATACGAATACGACAGCGAGGACAGCTACACCGATCCTGCCTTCCGTGTGGGAGGGGCAATAATGGACGAAGCAGCAGACGCAGGAGTCCTCCTCTGCGGAACAGGCTACGGAATCTCAATCGCCGCCAACAAAATCCCCGGTGTCCGCGCAGTCTCATGTGATACCCCCGAACATGCCCGCATCGCGAAAGCTCACAACGACATCAATGTTATAGCCCTCGGAGGAAGAACCGTGAAGCCCGAAGAAGTCCCGGAAATTCTCGCTACATGGCTTGATACTCCTTTTGAGGGAGGCCGTCATCTGCGCAGGCTCAACAAAATATCCATGACCGAGAAATCTACCCTCAACGTGATACAGGGCGGAGGCAGAATCACAATCTTCAACCACCCTCTGATTCAGCACAAGGTCGGCATAATCCGCGACAAAAACACCAGCGTCAAACAGTTCCGTGAATTGTTGCAGGAAATCACCGGGCTTATGGTCTACGAGATTACCCGCTCTCTTCCCCTCACCGACAAGAAGGTTGAGACTCCCATCGAGGAAACGACCGTTAAGACAATCGAGGGCAGGAAGATGGCTATCGTCCCGGTATTGCGCGCTGGCTTGGGTATGGTTGACGGGATATTACAGCTCGTCCCCAACGCTAAAGTCGGCCACATAGGGCTGTACAGAGACCCCCAGACCCTACAGCCTGTGGAGTACTACTGCAAGCTCCCGTTCGACATTGAGGAGCGTGATGTTTTCGTGCTTGACCCTATGCTTGCTACAGGAGGAAGCTCGTCTGACGCAATCGGACTCATCAAGAAGCGCGGCGCGAAGAAGATTTCTCTGGTCTGCCTGATTGCCGCACCCGAAGGAATCGAGCGCGTTCACCGTGAGCATCCTGACGCAGAGATTTACGCGGCGGCTCTGGACTCACATCTCAACTCACACGGGTACATAGTGCCGGGGCTTGGCGACGCAGGGGATAGGTTGTTCGGCACAAGATAGCGGCGATAATGCTTGACGTTAGACTTTTCATCTTCCTGCTACTGGGATTCTTCTGGGGCGGACTCACTGCTCCTGTATCGATAAGGCTTGCGGGTATTTACGGAATAATCGATGTCCCCGATGCCCGCAAGATTCACAAGGGCAACATGCCGCGCGGGGCTGGTATAGGCTTGTGGCTGGGCTATATGTTGATGGCCGTGATTCTTTCGGGGGATATAGCCTACATAAGGTGCATAGCAACGGGAGCGACTGTGATATTCCTTTGCGGTTACCTCGATGACATGTGTTCGCTGAGTCCCTTCTTGAGGCTGGCTCTTCACTTGGGCGCGTCAGGACTCGTAGTTCTGCCTATGAACTTGGGCATCTTCCACACTGTGATTGCACTGTTATGGATAGCAGGTGTTACCAGCGCGTACAACCTCATCGACGGCATGAACGGCTTGTGCATATCGATATTCATCGCCTCGTCCTGTGCCTTGTACATGCTGGGGCGTTTTCTGCCGGCCACACCTTTTGGTCTTCAGGCATATCCCGGTGTCTACATGGGGGCTATGGCGCTTGGTGTACTGTGCTGGAATTTCCCCTCGGCCCAGACGTTTTTGGGCGACGGCGGAAGCACATTGCTGGGTTATCTCTTCGCGTCTCATCTCGTAACACTGGCGAACTTCACGAGACCGCTTAGACTCATGAACCTTGCGGATATGATTGTCCTCCTGATGTTGTTCGGTGGGATTCCTGTTGTTGACACATTGACGGCGTTCACTAGGAGGATGCTGACGGGCAAATCTCCCTTCTACCCTGACAAGAAACACCTTCACCATATATTAATCTCTCTCACTGGCTCTAACGTCTTAACCGTAATAATAATACTGTCTCTTCAGGTCATAATGTTAGTCGCGGGCCTGAGATATTACGCGAGGCTGATATGAGGAATATAGCTTGTGTTGTGGGTACAAGACCCGAAGCAATAAAGATGGCTCCCGTGATATTGGAGCTGAGGAAAGACCCGGAATTGAGCGTTGTGGTTTTGGCGACTGGTCAGCACACCGACATGCTGAAACAGGCACTTGATGATTTCGGGCTGACTGCTGACTTCAACCTAAACATTATGCGCGACCGCCAGACGTTAGACCACATCACAGCTAGCGTTCTTCAGGGAGTCGGTGAGATTCTTGACGCTAATCCACAGGACATGATACTTGTACATGGCGACACCTCAACGACATTCGCGGCGGCACTGGCGGGTTTCTACAGGCATGTGAAGATCGGCCATGTTG
Source organism: Synergistaceae bacterium (assembly GCA_017446055.1). GTDB lineage: Bacteria > Synergistota > Synergistia > Synergistales > Aminobacteriaceae > JAFUXM01. The sequence continues at coordinate 23,899 of JAFSRQ010000047.1, forward strand.
AGGCGGGGCTGAGGAGTCATGACTTGTCCCTGCCGTTCCCGGAAGAAGCCAACAGAGTTTTGACGGACGGAATCGCGGATATGTTCTTTGCGCCTACGAGGGGAGCTGCTGAGAATCTCATCCGCGAGGGGAAGTCCGAGTCAGCAATCTACATCACAGGAAACACGGTGATTGATGCGCTGTACGACATACTGAGTCGCCGCAAGGGGATGGATGAGCCGGAATACCTGCGGGGTGTGGGAAGCCGTCCGCTGGTGCTGATGACCGCTCACAGGCGCGAGTCATGGGGGCAGCCTCTGGTAAACATCTGCGGGGCTGTGAGAGATGTTATACGTGAACGGACTGATGTGATGTTCCTGATACCGATGCACAAGAACCCCGCCGTGAGGGACGTGATACGCTCGGAGCTGAGAGACTTTCCCGGCAACGTCATACTCACCGAGCCACTGAGCTACCCTGAGTTCGTGTACGCTATGAGCAGGTCGGCATTCATTCTGTCAGACAGCGGCGGTGTACAGGAGGAAGCTACAGCCATCGACAAGCCCGTGCTGATTATGCGGACTGTCTCGGAACGCCCGGAGGCCATCACTGAGGGGACGTGCCTTCTTGTTGGGACTGAGCGTGAGAACATCGCCCGTGAGGCAGTGAGAATCCTGAATGAGCCGGGCTACATGGCCGCTGTTGTCGGGAAGAACACGAAGCCTTTCGGGGACGGGACGGCGGGCGTGAAGATTCATGAGGCTGTGAGGAAGTACTTTGCTGATGATTGATGTCATGGAAGAGCCTGCGGAAGAAACAGTATCGGAGATAACCCACGTTTTGTGGTACGCATTGGAGAGCGGGAATGCGACTCCTGAGCGGGTGAAGGCGCATATTGAGGCAGGGGCAGATGTGAATTACGCGGATATATTCGGCGATACTGTCCTGATGAGAGCTGTGCGCGGACAAAATACAGAAGTCATAAGAAGCCTTATTGAAGCCGGAGCTGACGTGAACGCCAGATACAAGCGCAACATTGAGGCTTTAGCGGCAAAATATCCTTTCAGTGATATGCGTGATTTGTGTAAAGCTGAAGGATGGACCGCTCTTATGGAAGCTGTTGACTCTGACTGTACTCCCGAAGTCGCAAAGGCACTGCTTGATGCCGGGGCAGATGCAAACGCAAAGTATACTGTGTTCACTGACTCGTATTGGTACGAAGTGAGTGTGCTGATGATTGCGGCCGACAGTAATTATCACCCTGAAGTTGCGGAACTCCTCATCAGTTATGGTGCTGATGTAAACTTTCAGGACGAATACGGCTATACCCCCCTGTCGCAGGCGGTGAAGAGCAATGACGCGGACATCATGAAGATTTTACTGAAGGCTGGGGCTGATGTTGGAGTCAGATGTCATTATGAATATAACTATGGTGAATATTTCACATATGATGCCACTTATGATGCCACTTTGTTAATGCTGGCTACAAGGTATGCTTCATCGGAAATCATAAAAATCTTGGCTGAGGCAGGAGCTGATATTGAAGCTAAGGACGATTTTGGCGATAATGCTTTGATGTGGGCTGTGCGTCATGAAATTGATGAGGAAACTTATCCTGACCCTGACAATGTGAAGGCGTTGCTTGCTTCAGGTGCTGACGTGAACGCTAGAGGAAATTGCGGCGATACTG
>JAFSRQ010000048.1 GCA_017446055.1 Synergistaceae bacterium
AAGATGCTCGGCTATGAGAAAAGCCCCGTAACGATGCTGTGCAGGAAGGGAAAATTGGAAGGCGCGTTCAAGATTGGGCATCAGTGGCTTATACCGCGCAAGTCGGTGGAGAATTATGAAAAAGCTCCGCAGGGATTCGCGGCTGTCTGGGAGCGCAGGCGTGAAGCCGAAAAAACTCAGGAAGATAGTCTGCTTGATGGTGAAATGAATGATGATGAGAGCGTTGAAGGGCTTGAACGGGAAATCTTGCAGTACATGAAGATACTTGCCCGGAAATTCCACCGCCTAGAAAAGATGCTCGCACAGGAAAAGGGCGGGGCTTAACCTGTGCGCCTGCACTACTTCCATGCCCGGAAATAGTGTGTCTTGCCCCAGCAGTCGGTGGTTATCAGGCGGGCGTATTCGGGAGTCTCGCGGTCTAGCTGGAAGCGGCTGAACAATCTGAGACTATTCAGCTTCGCAACCAAATCTGCGCCCGTTACGCTCTCTTCCGTTGCGTCCTGAATGGCTATCACACTGCAGTTGTCCTTGTGGAACATTATCGACAGACTTTCTGCGACTCCGTTAGCGTCCATAATTTCGGGATTCTTCATGCGTAAAACCTCCTGCATAATCTTAATCTCTGTGTATGTTCACTCTGAAACGGAGTTAATGCAAGTCAAATGTCGTCTGGCTCTGGCTCGTTCTTGCTGATAAGCTGTTTGTTGCGCCATGACATGAAACGTTCCTTGAGTCCTTCAGGTACGGGCAAACCAAGCTCAATAGCGTTCTCAATAATGCTGAGGCCTTCATTGGCGAGATAGAAAAAACAGACCATATCTTTCAGTAGCTCCGAATGTCCTAACATTTCATTGTCGAGGATATTTGCTATACCCACGAATATAAACATGTAGACTTTCTTCGCTATTCCGTGAAACCCTACCTCACTGCTCCATACCTTAAGGACAAAGCCCTTCATTACCCCTGTAATTTGGTCAATTACTGCGAAGGCAAGCAATATCTTCACGAGGCCGCTTATTTCGCCGATATACCACGACAAGAACGCGCCAAGCAGAGCCGCGCCGCCAGAAATATAGTTATCGACGCTCATGGCTTCACCCCCGCAACTCCGGCCATGTCGTTAGCCCGCCTTAACCAGCCGTTAAGGAAGACTCTCTGCTTGGGGTTGTTGGCGACAATTTTCTCGTAGTACTTCCTGCGCTGACGGTAAATAGCCCCCGCTAGCATGAGAGGATTGCAGGCCTTGAGAGCGGCAAAAGTCTTCGGGCCGAATTTCCCGTCAACAACGACCGACTGCCCGCACTCATTGACTGCCCTCTGCAAGATTGACGCGAAGCCGCCGTGATTGATACAGCAGTCAAGACAGCACAAGCACACAGGCCATTCCAACGCGCCCCAGCCGTATTTGTCCCAGTAGTTAGCCCGGTAAATCGCTCTGGCTTCATCCAGCGTCAGACGGCAAATGTCATCATGCCTTGTTATTCCCTGACGATAAACTGCCTTCAGTGTCGCCCATGTTATGCCGTAAGCTGTAGCACCACCCGTGTCATTTTTTGCCGCGCCCTTGACTACTGGCCTGCCGTTGATGACGGTGAAGTTGCGCCCGCCCTCCCACTTCAGGGAGAAATCGATTGAGCGCGAAAATTTTTCCTCTTCGTCCATATCAGCACCCCCCATAAACGAAAAGCGGGGAAGCCGTCCAGACTCCCCCGCGAATGATTGCCCTGCTACTCTCCCAGCAGTCCCTTGCCCGTGATGGCCTTGAACTCTTCCGGCGTGATGATACCTTTTGCGTGCGCCTCACGCACCCTCTGCTCACTCCATACGCCCTTCTCGTAGTACTTCTTGATCTTCTCGTACATGATTGCTCCTCCTTACAGCTGAACGCCTGTCATCATGGCGATGTAATCGATGTCCCCGCGATTCTGGATTCTCTCCAGCTCGTCAGCGGGAATCTCCCTCAGCGCGAAATACCATCCGTCAGTCATTCCGTGTGTCTTCTGCGTGTAGTGCGCTACCTGCACAAGCTCCATGTTGTGATGCTCGCCGATGAGTCCGGCCTCGTCTGCCTCCGCGTCTCCGGCGATTATTACCTTGCCGAGC
>JAFSRQ010000049.1 GCA_017446055.1 Synergistaceae bacterium
AAGCCCTAGGATTATTCCCGCGATTACGTCTTGAGGCGTGTGGACTCCGCTGTAATTCCGCGAGAAGGCAACAAAGACTATTTCCGCAACGCAAAGCAGCGTGATGATTCGTGCCTTCGTCATATGCGCAATCCCCCCGAAAACCGATGATGACATAACCGCATGGCCGCTCGGAAATGAATAGCCGCGGGACCTCTTCAGGGGGATGATTCTCTCGTCAGTCATGAAGGGACGGTAAACGCAGAACGTCATCTTCAGCATATTGTCGAGGAACATTCCTATGTTGAGTGAGAGCAGCAAGAACATTCCCGAACGCTTGCTGAGGCACCAGTACACGAACACAGGTATAAGCAGCATTGTGCCTGTCGTGAAATCGTTGGCAAACCTCACAAACGGTGTAAGGAAATCCCCGCTTGCCTCCCTGAAATTCTGAAGCCACAAGAGATATTCGATGTCCATCTATCCGCGCCTGCATGTGAGCTTTATCACGATTGGCCACACCGCCACCGCGAAGAACGCCACCACGAACGCATGAGCGAATGTCCCGCCCCATTCCGTGATGAAGGGAGTCAAGAAGCTGATGATGTCGTTCCTCGCCGTGAAGTACAGAGCGTAGTACAGTGCCAGACCGATGCACGAAACCACCACGCCCCTCACGTTGAAGCCAGACTCGCGGAATCTGACGTACCTTCTCTCAATGAGCCGCCCGAAAATCATCCCCGCGATAGTCCCGCCGTAAAGGTATGTGTCGCCGATCTTCCCCGCGGCGTTCACGATGAGTTTTCCGTTTGCATCCGTGTCAGCAGGGTAGGACTTCAGCGAGACATAAGCCAGCCCCGCGACAACAAAGACGATTCCCAGCAGCATGAACAGGTTTTCGCGCTCACGGTGGAGCATCATCACTGAGACCGCGCACATTACAGCCAGAGCCGCAACTAGCCCCACGATTACATCCTGCGGGGTGTGAACGCCCAAGTAGTTACGCGCAAACATGACGATGAGGACAAGTGCCGCGCAAAGCCACGAGAACAGCCGGGACTTTTTCCGCGACAAGACCGCCAGACCTCCGAAAATTGAGGCCGCTGTAGACGAGTGTCCGCTGGGGAATGAGTAGCTTGAAGGCTTATGCACCGCAGGAATGACTCTCGCGTCCTTCACGAACGGGCGGTAAACACAACATGCCATCTTGAGAATCTCGTTGAGGAAAGTACCCAAAGCCGATGACAGCATGAGGAACATTCCCCCGCGCTTGCTCAGGCACCAGTACACGAACACCGGGACAATCAGCAATCCCCCGTGAACGAAATCTGACAGCCATATCATGAACGGAGTCAGAACATTCCCGGTCGCCTCACGGAAACTCTGCAGCAAAAGCAAATATTCTATGTCCATTACTCACGGCCTCCCGTCAGCATAATCACACATGGCCACACCGCCACAGTCCAGAACGTCAGCATGAATCCCATCACGAACCTTCCGCCCTTCACCGTGAACAATCCGCCGAGAAAGTCGAACAGCCACTTGTAGTCGCCCGCGAATGTCCCGGCAATGTAGTACACAGGAATCAGCCCTATCACCGCAAGAATTACCCCGCGAATGTTTATGCCTGTTACTCGGAACTGTATGTACCTCCGCTCAGTCCAGCGTCCGGCGATGAAGCCCGTCATCATCCCCACAGCATAGAACGTATCAAGCATCATCCTGTCCGGGTCGACAAGCAATTTCCCGTCAACGTAATCCATCGGGTAAGGCTTGCAGACCGTGTAGACCACCCCGGCAACACAGAGGACAAGCCCGGCCATGAGGAAGGAATTTTCCCGCTCAGGCCGCTTCATGATGACCGACGCGAGCCACACCGCGAACAGTCCCGCCAATGTCCCGGCGATAACGTCCTGGGGAGTGTGGACACCGAGATAGTTCCGCGAGAACGCCACGAGGATTATCATCACGGCGCAGAATGACACGAAGAGTTTTGACCGCCTGCCGATGACCGCAAGCCCTCCGAATATCGGTGCTGCCCACATGGTATGTCCGCTAGGGAACGAGTACCCAGAAGGCTTATGCCCCGCCGGAATGACCCGCGGGTCTCTCACGTAGGGACGGTAGACGCAAGCCGTAACCTTGATTATCCCGTTGAGGAAGCGGCTTATGCACAGTGAGACTATCATGAAGAGCCCGGCCTTCTTGTTCACGCACCAGTAGACCACGAACGGCACGAACAGAAGCCACGTGATTGACGCGTGAGACAGCCAGTCAACAAACGGAGTCAGGACGTTCCCCGTCGCCTCGCGGAAATCCTGAAGCCAGAGCAGAATCTCAATGTCCATTCACTAAGCCTTCTTCTGTGTCAGCCTTATCACGCACGGCCACACGAAAATTGCCCAGAACATCGTCAGGAAGCCTATCACCATATACGCCCATCTCTTCGTGAGCATCGCAACAAGCGGGTCCATGATGAACGTATAGGTCTTCACGAAATTGAACACGAGGCAGTAATACGGGATGAAGCCCACGACCGCGAGGATTATTCCCTTCACGCCGAGTCCTGTTGCCTCGAACTTCACGTACTCGCGCTCAAGGTAACGCCCAATAATCAGCGCAAGCATCATGCCTATTCCGTGAAACGGGTCATTCATCATCGCCACAGGGTCAACAAGGAGCTTGCCTTCCGTCGTGTAGTCGACAGGGTAGGGCTTGTACATGATGTAGAGCAGATCCGCAACGCAAAGTATCAGCCCTATCGCCATAATCATGTTCTCCTTCTCCGGGCGGGCAAGTATCTTTGACGCTAGCCACACAGAGCAGAGTCCCAGCGTTACGCCCACAACAACATCCTGCGGGGTATGGACACCGAGATAGTTCCGGGAAAACGCCGTGAGCAACAGCAGAATCACGCACAGAGTCGCAAACCACGGGGCGCGCTTCTTGGTGAGTACCGCGAGTCCTCCGTAGACGGGCGAGCTCCACATTGTGTGGCCGCTTGGGAACGAGTAGCCTCCCGCTGTCTTTATCGCGTCTCCGGCAGGGATGATTCTTGCGTCCCGAATCCACGGACGATAGGCGCAGGCTGTCATCTTCACGAAGCCGTTGAAGAACCAGCTTATCCCCATTGATACGAGGAGGAAGAGACCGTTCTTTTTGTTGACTGACCAGTAGACCAGAACGGGAATGAAGATGAGCCACGTCAGCGCGAAGAAGGAAAGCTCCTCCATGAACACGCTTACTGCCTTGCTGCCTAATGCCGCCTCGATGCTGCCCCTGAGTTCCTGCACCCAGAGAAGATATGCCATATCCATAAAAATTATTGCCTCCTTGAAATCTGAATGCCGGGTATCTTACTACATGACGGAAAATTTTTGCTGGCTATTTTTCGTGAACGTTATCTATTTTTCGTGAATGTCATGCTCGCCCTATTGTGATAAATTCCCGGCGGTGAAATAATTTCCTCACACTAAGGAGGGTCGCCCATGCTTCTGGATTCGGCTTACAATATCGCAGTTGTTGACGACAAACGCACGGACAGCGAGAAATTACAGCGCGGCATTCACAGATGGTTCACCGAGAACCATGACACGCCCCGCAGCATTTCCTGCTTCCCTGACGGCGAGTCTCTCCTGAATGTATTTGAGCCGTACAAGTTTCACATCATCTTTCTTGACATCATCATGGACAGACTCAGCGGCATTGACACAGCGCAGAGACTCCGTATCTCGGACAGCAGGACTCTTCTTGTTTTCACGACATCATCGGATGAATTCGCGTTTGACGCATTCCCCCTTCACGCCTTCGATTACGTCATCAAGCCCTTCACCCAGGAGAGAATCGCCCGCGTCATGAATGAGGCCGCAAAAGTCCTTGAAGCCCCCGAAGCAATATTCACCGCAAGAGTATCACGCAGCACTTACTACATACCCCTGCGGAAAATTTCGGCGGCTCTGGCTCATGACCACTTTGTCGAAATCGTCATGCTTCACGGAAATTCCATGCTATGCTCGATGAAGTTCGGCGAGGCTGAAGAAATACTCATGAAGGACGCAAGATTCCTCTCCTGCACACGCGGCGTGATAATCAACATGGACTGCGTTTCGTCATTGTCGCGGGACAAGTCTTCGGTCATCATGAATGACGGCAGCCACTACCCCATAAAGTCGCGCGGACGCTCTGAGATCATTTCAGCGTTCGTGCAGTACCAGATTTCGCGAATGAAACGGGGAATGTGAGTATGAGCCTTGACCTTACGCTGAGATATACGCTTGAGCTTTCGCTGCTAGTCCCGGCTGTAATGTTCGCGGTTATTCCTGTGAGGGAGTATATGAAGCTCGGCTTGGCGGCGTTGTGTTCGTCCGTCATCCTCATGGCCGCAATGATTTTCGGGTGCGCGTACTTCGGCGTGTATCACAGAATCAGGGTCAGGTTCATAGCAATACCGTTAGCCGCTGCTGTGTTCGCGATGTACATGACTGCTGTAGACACTGAGGCCGGGAAAAAGCTCTTCTGCTTCTCCAACGCCCTCATGATATGCGTGATATGCCCTATGTACACCATAACCATAAACGCCCCCCGCGAGCTGGGCAACGCTTACGGTGTGTTCACGTTCTCGTCGGGGCTGGTCAGCCTGTCAGTCTCAATATTACTCGGCGCAATCTTCTTCAGGACTCTCACCGTGAAGATACCCATGCTCCTGAAAGAGGACTCAATCCGCGACATCTGGCGTTACATGTTTCTTGTCCCTCTGGCAATGTCGGCATTAATCTACTGGATGATACCGATAAGCCCGGCTGTAGTGATGACCGGGAGAGTCAGACCTGTATTGATGGCTCTTGTTACGCTGGTGGCAGGGGGGATATTTCTTCTCCTTCATGTTTTCTGGTGGGCGGTCTCAAGACTCACGGAACGCGCTGAACTTCAGCAGGAGAATACACTCCTCAGCATGGAGTCGAAACGTTACAGCGAGCTTCGCAAGTACATGGACGAGACCAGAACGCTGCGGCATGATTTCAGGCAGCATGTCTTCGTGATGTCGGAGCTTTCGCGGGCCGGGAAAACCGCCGAGCTTGACGCATACATCTCACAGCTTGCGGAGGAGGCCGGGCGCGGCTACAGGTCGTTCTGCGCTAATGTTGCTGTTGACGCTATAGCCTCGCATTATGACAGGCTCGCGGAAAATGAGGACGCAGAAATTTTGTGGAGGCTTGAGCTTCCTTCAGTCCTCCCGGTGAAAGAAGCAGAATATTGCGCGATGATGGGCAACCTTGTCGAAAACTCATTGAAGGCCGTCAAGACTCTTCCACAAGAAAAACGCAAGATTAATGTAACATCCTCAATGCTAAGTGATGCTATGCTGGGTCTGTCGGTCGACAACAAATATTCCGGCTCAATAGCATTCGGGGAAAACGGCCTGCCTTCATCACAGCTTGACGGACACGGGACGGGGTTAATCTCTGTGATGAACACGGTGAATCATTACGGCGGTTCTATGAATATCAGCACGGGGGATAATATTTTCTCGGTTGACATAATTCTATATCTCTGAATATCATTGCGGGCTTCGTCCCGGTGGTATTAATACAGTTACAGGAGGAAAGATTTTCATGAAGCGTTCAATGTTACTGGCAATGCTGGCAGTATTCGCGGCATCAGCGGCCTTAGCGGGGGTTCAGGATTTCGGGAAATTCACGGTTGATGTGCCTGCGGGGTGGACAGGGACATTCCAGAATCCCACAGCGGTAATCACGAAGAACGACAACACAGCGGCTCTCACAATCACAATCGCGCCGACAGAAGGACTTTCGCGCAAGGAGATTGCTGACGCTTTCGTCGCGGAGTGCAGGAAGTCATACCCCACAGTAGGAACGCCTGAAGCCGACAATGACGGTGATTATACGTGGGAGATGACCAACGCGAACGGGGTGAAGAGCAGTGTGCTTCTTACGGGCGACAACGAGGAGTACTGCGCTTTCGTGATGACCGGGCTTGATGTTGCCGGAGACGAAATTTCAGCGATGCTCGGCTCAGTCAAGGACAAGTAGGGAATATCTGCGGGATAAATTTCCGCTGGTATAATACACGGACAAAATCAACAGGAGGCAATACTTATCATGAAACGTTCATTAGCATTGGCGGCAATACTGGCACTCGTACTCACATCGGCATCATTCGCGGCAGTTCAGGATTTCGGCGAGTTCAAGGTTGACGTTCCTGCGGGCTGGACAGCGGAGAAGGACGGCGAGACTGTCGGCATCACCAAGAACGACAGCACAGCGTCAATGAGCATCACTGTCGACAAGACTGACGGGGCATCGGCAAAGGAAATCGCTGAGGCATTCGCGGCGGAGCTCAACGGGAAAAACGTAAAGGCCACTGAGGGCGGATACACGTTCACTTTCGACAACGGCAACGGTGTGAACAGCGAGGCAATCGTTGTAACAGACGACGGCAAGTATGCTCTCATAGTCGTAACAGGCAGAGAGAACGCACCCCAGGAAGTAGCGGCTATCATCAATTCACTCAACTAGCATTAACGGAGGAATATTCATGAAGCGTTCATTGGCACTTGCGGCATTACTGGCACTTGTGCTTTCGGCGGGGGCATTCGCTCAGGACTTCGGGAAGTTCACGGTCGACATTGCACCCGGCTGGACAGCAACAGAGCAGAACGGTACAGCAGTAATCACCAAGAACGACAACTCAGCACAGCTCACTATATCGATTGCGGACGCTGGCGGGGCGACAAAGCAGCAGTTAGCCGAAGCATTCGTTGAGGAGTTCAAGAAGTCGTTCAAGGAAGTAAGCGCACCTGTGGCAGATTCAGACGGCGATTATTCGTGGGACATGGTTACGTCAAACGGAGCGAAATCACACGCAATGCTCACGCTTGAAGGCTCTGACTTTGTTCTTCTGGTCATGACGAACACAGAAGCGGCTCCCAATGATTTCACGGCCATGCTCGGAAGCATCAACCAGAAGTAGCGCACATTACAGGAGTCATGTCTAGATAGCGAAATAGTGTTGCTCGTTTCAGGCTTGACAGAAAAATTGAAGGAGGAATAACCTGCTGCGTAATGTCAGGTGCTGGACAGGTAACACAAAATCCGGGGCAACCCGGCTACCTCTGGCTAGGGGAGAAGTCAAAGCCTCTGGACTGCCGTACAAACCTAAGTAGCACAAGCGAACAGGGGCAGGAAATGTCCGTAGCAAACGGGAAAGAAAGAGGAAATCTCGAAAGAGTGTACACAGCAAAAACTTACACTTTTTACGTAGCAGGAATAATAATCATGAAGCGCACAATAGTTTTGGCGGCATTAGTGGCACTTGCAATCACAGCAACGGCATTCGCACAGGATTTCGGAGCTTTCACGATGGACATACCTGCGGGATGGTCGGCATCAGTCAACGGCCCTACAGGAATCGCCATCAAGGACGACAAGTCAGCATCACTGTCCGTAACGATAATGCCTGCGCAGGGCAACTCGGCGAAGACATTTGCGGATGCATTCGCGGAAGAGTTCAAGGGATCGTTTGCGGTGGTTACGACTCCTGAGGCGGACGCTGACGGCTCGTATTCGTGGACGATGACATCAGCAGAGGGAGTAACGTCAACGGCCATGCTCGGAGTTGAGGATGACAAGTGCAAGCTGATAGTCATAACCGGGCTTGAGGCGGCTGGCGGAGAGATTGCCGACATGCTCCAGTCCATCAAGGAGAAATAGCACACGCATTCATGACAGCCCCCGGATTTCGCGCCGGGGGTTTTTTTCTGGCATAATAATTCTCACAGACTAGGAGGCGTATAACAATGCGGAAAATTTTCATATGCGTAACAATTATCATGGCACTTTGCGTTCCGGCGGCGGCAGAAGTCCAGACTGTCGGAAACCTCACAGCGGACATTCCCGCGGGATGGTCAGCAGAACAGCAGGGCAGCGTAACAGTCATAAAGTCCATCACACGCAATGCCTCTGTTGCGGTGGCGGTCAACCCTCTCGGTGAAGCCTCACTCACTGACATTGCCGAACAGCTCTATATCCAGATGAGCGGCAGCAACCTTGAGCAGGACTCGGACGGCGATTATACGTTCACCTACACCAGCACGAGCGGCGCAAAGGGTCTCGCCATTCTTACAGACAGCGGAGAAGGGCGGTATATCCTCATCTCAGTATCAGGTTACGGAAACAGTGAGTCGGTCAATGATGAGATTGATGCGATTGTTGACTCTCTTGAGTGGAACGACTAAGGCGGCTGTGATTCTGCTGATGCTCTGCACTGTCTCACACGCACAGATAAGCAGGTCAGACGCAAACAGGGCATGGAGGAAAATCGCTGAGGCTGACGGCTTCAGGGTGATACCGATAAATTTCGAGGATGACTCAGAGCCAAACGCGTGGGTAGCCTTTCAGGACGGGGAGAACTTCACGCTTCATGTTACGGCCGGGCTGATGAATCTTCTTGGGACTGAAGACGAGATAGCCGGGGTGCTGGGTCATGAGCTGGGACATATTCGTCTGGGTCATTACGGCGGAATGGTGGTTAGCGACGCGGCTCGGACTGTGATGGACGTGAACAGCGAGAAAGCCGATGACATATCGCGGGCAGTCGGCAGCATGAATATGGATCTGCAAGAAAGCTCGTTCAGCCGGAAACAGGAGACGGAAGCAGACGATTACGGCGTGAAACTTCTGCGCAGGGCTGGCTATAACGTCTGGGGGCTTCATGACGCTCTGAGCAGGCTGGGACACACCGAACACAGCGGCTTCAGCTCCCACCCCGCCACAAGAGAAAGACTCTCACACCTCGCTGACATGGCCGGGAAAAGTCGTAACAGCAAACACGAAAGCGTGAATGATATTCCCGATATTCTCATGGGACAGTGATACGGCGTTTTGCGTTTCTGCGTAATTTGCGGTATATTGTCGTGAGTAATTCCCATTAAGGACGGTGCAATATGAAGACTGTAGCATTGATGCTCCTGCTTGCGTTGTGCGGCACATCATCAGCTGAAATCAGCAAGATAACCATCAACAAAGCCTGGAAGAGAATCACGAAGGCCGACAATTTTCCCCGTGTATCAATAACATACGAGAAGGACTCCGCGCCTAATGCTTGGGTAAAGTCAGAGGGCGGCGGAAAATTATCTGTCCACGTAACCAAAGGACTTATGCGCCTGCTTGACACTGAGGACGAAATAGCTGGGGTACTCGGCCATGAGCTTGGGCATATACGCCTGGGACATTACGAGGCACCGACTCCTCCTGCATACAGCGCGGGGATAAACAGCGATGTTGCCGCGAGATTTGAGGGCTTTTACGGCGAGGGTGAACTCAGCGCGAGGGAAGAAAGAGAAGCTGACGACTACGGCGTGAAATTGCTGAGGAAGGTGCGCTACAAACCAAGAGGATTGTATGACGCACTGTCGAAGATGGCCTCAAAGGAATACGTCAGGAGGCACAACGGATTCATGTCGGAGCCGGTATCGCGTGAAAGGCTCGAACATGTAGCGGAGGAAGCCGGAATATCATACTGCATAGAAGCTGACAGCCTCATAGGGATGGACGATGTAGCAGAAATTATGAGAGGGAAAAAGTAAACCAGGCCGGGAATTTCTGAGTCTCCTGCATGAAAGCGGGGGACTCTTTTTTTTTGCGGCTTGTGAATGGCTGTGTACTGCAAAAAATCTTGTTTTATGAGATAATGCGTAACACTAAATCCATTCAATTAGACAAAATTCTTGCAGGTGGTCAGATTTCTTATTCGCCCGTCTGCTTGTAACCAGAAAGGAGTCAGCATACACACATGATTCAACGACTGCACCGAAGCGACCTGGGCAATTCGCTTAGGACGCTTATGGAGAACGATCCCGCCTTCCGCCCCGTAGCCTACTTCTCAATGGAGGTCGGCCTGAAGGAGTCAATCCCGACGTATTCAGGTGGTCTGGGAGTGCTGGCGGGCGACATCCTCAAGAGCGCGGCTGATTTAGGCGTACCTATGGCAGGCGTAACGCTCTTATACCGCAAAGGCTATTTCGTTCAGGAGTTCAACGATCAGGACTGGCAGCAGGAAAAACCAGTAACATGGGATCCATCCAAAGAGCTAACCCTTCTCCCCAACAAAATATCAGTAACGATGAGAGGCCGTGAGATTCAGGTCGGCGTTTGGGTGTACGAGTGCATCGGCGCGACAGGTTACCCGCTCCCGATATACTTCCTTGACACTGATTTTGACGGCAACCACCCCGATGACCGCAAACTCTGCTGGTATCTCTACGGCGGGGATAATCAGTACAGGCTGTGCCAAGAGTTCATACTTGGTGTCGGCGGCCTGAGAATGCTGCGCGCGTTAGGCTACATGAACATCGACACGTTCCACCTCAACGAGGGCCACGCGGGATTCCTGACCCTTGAGCTTATGCGTGAGCTTGGGTACTATGACCCGGACAGGATTCGCGAGCAGGTAGTCTTCACGACACACACTCCAGTCCCGGCAGGACACGACTACTTCACGTTCGGCGAAATCGACCAGGTATTCCCCGATGATGCGAAGGCCACAATCCACAAGATGATTCCCGACAAGCCGGGCGTATCAATGACGGAGCTAGGTCTCAGATACAGCCGCTACGTTAACGGTGTCGCCAAGAAACACGCCGAGGTCAGCAACGCAATGTTCCACATGGAGACGGTTGACTGGATCACTAACGGCATTCACCCAACAACATGGGTAAGCTCAGGAATGCGCAAGCTCTACAACAAGCACATACCGGGCTGGGAGCTTGACCCGGGCAGGCTCGTTCAGGCACTCACTATACCCGCAAAAGAAATCTGGGCGGCTCACCAGGCATCGAAGCTGAGACTCTTTGCGCGAATTATGGAGACCAACGGAATACAGCTTGACCCCGATGTTCTGACGCTGGGATTCGCGAGAAGGGCGGCCACATACAAGAGGGCGGATCTGCTCCTGACTGACGTAGAACGCCTCAAGAGGATTGCCGAGAAGCACAAGATTCAGTTCGTCTTCGCGGGGAAATCACATCCTGCTGACGAGGGCGGAAAGAGACTCCTCCAGAGAATACGCAGAGCCTCACACGAATTTGGCGGCAACATCAAGATAGTCTTCATGGACAACTACAACATGGAGATAGCCTCACTCCTCACACAGGGCGTTGATGTCTGGCTGAACAACCCCATAAGACCCCGTGAAGCGTCAGGAACAAGCGGCATGAAGTGCGCAATGAACGGCATCATGAATTTCTCGGTGCTTGACGGCTGGTGGATTGAAGGCTGGATTGAGGACGTAACAGGCTGGTCAATCGGCCCGGAAGCGTCCGAGGCTGAGACCAAAGACGCTAACTCAAGCTCACACTATGACGAGAAACTTGACGCTGTCGACCTCTACAAGAAGCTGGAAGAAAAGGTAATCCCCACATACTACGAGCATCATGATAAATGGGTAGACATGATGAGACATACAATCGCCCTTGACGCGAGTTTCTTCAACACTCACAGGGTAGTGCACGAATATGCGTCAAAAGCCTACTCAATCGACTTCAGGGGCATGTAGCAAAATTTCGCAGTGAAAGGAATGCAGTAAATCAGCGATGACGAAAAGCGGTAGTGCTGTAAAAGTATTGTTCGTAACGACAGAGCTTGCTCCCTTCTCGAAAGTGGGCGGGCTTGGTGATGTCGCGGGTTCTCTCCCGAAGGCGTTAAGGCAGGCAGGGGTTGACGTTAGAGTCGTTACTCCCGCATGGCCGGGTGTCCTCGAGAAGGCGGCGGCGGCTGGCCTCAAGACAACAACAGTGAAGCAGAAGGTTTACGCGGCTTATGACTGGCGCATACACAAGGCTGAAGTCATCAAGGCTGAAGTGAAAGGTGTACCGACATACTTCCTCAAGGCTGAGGATTACAGCGGCGACATGTACCCTTCACAGCTCAACTTCTGGACTGCCTCACCGTTTGCCGTGTTCTGTATGCAGGCACTTGAGCTTAAGGACGCTATAGACTGGGAGCCGGATATATACCACTGCCACGACTGGACTTCAGCATTCCTCCCCTGCGCGCTTGCGTGGCACAGGCACTACCGGCAGACCGGGCAGAAATCCATCATGACCCTGCACAACGTAGCCTATCAGGGAATCTTTGAGCCTTCACCGTTCCTTGAGGCATCCGGGCTTGAGCCGTGGAGCTTCAGCTCGTCAACGATGGAGTTCTACGGGCAGGTCAACCTCCTGAAGGGCGGAATAGTCGCCGCGTCAGCAGTCAGCACAGTATCACCGACATACGCGAACGAGATTCAGACCTACGAGTCGACACGCGAGCTTTCCGGGATACTCTACCAGCAGAGGAGCAAGTTACGCGGAATCCTCAACGGCCTTGATGTGAAGTTCTGGGATCCTGCCGGGGACAAGGAGCTTCCCGCGAAATTCAGCGCAAAAGACCTCAAGGGCAAAGCGGCCTGCAAACGGGAATTGCTGACACGTGCAGGTCTTGACCCCAACACGGACGCTCCTGTAATCGTGTGCGTGAGCCGTCTCGTTGAGCAGAAGGGCTTCGATATGGTGTTCACGGCGGCGAATCAGATTGCGGAGACTGGCGCGAAGCTCATCATTCTTGGCTCCGGCAACGACTGGATAGAGAACGGAATCATTCAGGCGGCGGAGACTTACCCCCAGAGCATAAAGCTCTTCAAGGGCTATGACGAACCTTTGTCGCACCTCATGTACGCTGGCGGGGATATATTCCTCATGCCGTCAGTGTTCGAGCCTTGCGGACTGTCGCAGATGATCTCGATGCGTTACGGCACTGTTCCTGTGGTGCGCGAGGTTGGCGGACTCCGTGATACGGTGTTTGACGTGGACAGGCCCGAGGGCGGAAACGGCTTCACGTTCCAGACTTGCGACGCTGACGGAATGATGTGGGCGTTGCGCAGGGCGGTCGACAGGTACAACAGCGACAAAGCAGCATGGAAGAAAATCATGGTTGAGGGAATGAATGAGGACTTCACGTGGGACAAGTCAGCAGGGTTGTACAAGGATATGTACGAGGATTTGATGCAGTAGGAATCATTGCCCCTTGTGTTGCTGGCAGGGGGCATTGTTATAGATAAAGGAGGTCAAGTTTTTCATGTACACAGGCAAACACGGAAGAGTGTTAGGTATAGTGCTTGCCGGGGGAAAAGGTGAACGCCTAATGCCCCTGACGAGTTACCGCGCGAAGCCTGCCGTATACTTTGCCGCAAAGTACCGCATAATAGACTTCGCACTCTCCAACCTCATCAACAGCGGAATCTACTCGGTATACGTCCTGACACAGTTCAAGAGCCAGTCCCTCAACGAGCATATCGAGCGTGGCTGGCAGTTCGGCGGGGCTATGCGTGGGCGCGACTTCTTCGTAACCACAATCCCGGCGCAGATGTGGAGCGGTGAGCACTGGTTCCAGGGGACAGCGGACGCAGTGTATCAGGCCAAGCACATGATTACGCGCTTCAGGGCCGACAAGGTATGTATATTCGCGGCGGATCACATCTACAAGATGGACGTTGAGCAGATGCTTGCTTACCATGACGCGCAGCACGCTGACGTAACAATCGCGGCCAATGTCGTGCCAGTTGCGGACGCTACCGAGTTCGGGTGCATAAAGACCGACAAGAACGGGCGCATAATCGAGTTCCAGGAGAAGCCCAAGAACCCGCCTGAGATTCCCGGCAAGCCCGGCTTCTCGTATGTCTCAATGGGCAACTACATATTCGACCGCAAAGTCCTCGAGGAAGCCCTTGATGATGACGCGATGAAGGAAGAGACTCACCACGATTTCGGCAAAGACATAATCCCTGACCTTGTCGAACACGGGATGAAGGTCTGCGCTTACGACTTCTCAACGAACGTGCTGCCCCACCCGTCAGCAGAGACAGAACTTATCCACCAGTGGAGGACGGACAAACCTTACTGGCGCGATGTAGGGACGCTCAAAGCATACTGGCAGGCACACATGGAGCTGATTGGGCACGAGTCAGAGATGACGCTCTACAACCCGATGTGGCCGATTCGCACGGTATCCTACGGTGATCCCCCCTCATACTGCTATCCTGACAGCGGACACCCCTGCAACATCAACAGGGTAATGCTCTCAGAGGGAAGCAGGATATTCGGTGCTGACGTGTCGAACTCAGTCCTTGCGCGCAACTGCCTCATTCAGGCCGGGAGCGTCGTCGAGGAGAGCATCATCGGCCATGATGTCGTGATAGGCCGCAACTGCCGCATCAAGAGGGCAATCATTGACGGCCACAACATTATCCCGGACGGAACAGTGATAGGCGAAGACCCTGACCTTGACGCGAAGAACTACTACGTTGACCCGAAGTCAGGAATCGTTGTCGCGGGAGTGCCGAAGGAGCTTTATCTGACCGGAAGCGACACAATCGAGGAAGGCCAGAGCTGGGACACAATGGGCTAAAGTCTCAGTAACAGAAATCATCACAGCATCTCTCAGGAATGGGGGGTGCTGTTTTTGTTGAACGGGGGAATGTCTATGTCATTGCTTGGGACTGTCGAGCAGCTCATGAGGAAGTATGCGTACTTCACGCCATATTACAGCAGGAAGGCGGGAATAAGTCCGTACGAGCCGGAAATCTACAACAAGTTTGGCGAGCGGATGAGGGTGTTCTTCATCTCAGACCGGGAATTTGCCCACGCTCCTTACTGGCCGTCAATGCCTCAATATATTTTCTGGGACAGGTACAATTTCGGCCTCAAGACTCACTTCTACAGCCACTGGGAAGCCTTCAGCACAACCGGAAATCCTGACAGGAAATTTGCCATGCTCATAGAGTCGCGCTCAGTCAGTCCCAGAAGCTACAGGAAATTTCTGCGTGAGAGAAGATACATAGAGAGTGAGTTTGACCGGGTATTCACGTATGATGATGAGATACTCGGTGCGCTGGGCAATGCGGAGTTTGTGCCGTTCTGCGCGGGCTACTGGTACGGGAAAACAGACAGGGCAGTAACATTGTCGCCGGAAAATTACAGGCACAAGACACGGAATGTATCGATACTATCATCCGACAAGACTTCAACGACTCTTCACCGTCTGAGGAAATCGCTTGCGGAAATCTGCCGGGACAATAATCTTGCTGACACTTACGGGACGTTCGGCGGAGGGAAATGGGTAACACCTGAGACTGCGTTAAGGGATTACAGGTACTCCATCATAGTCGAGAATGACATAACGCCGTATTTCTTCACGGAGAAAATCACGAACTGCTTTGCGGCTCAGACAATCCCGGTTTACTTGGGGGCGGCGAGGATCGGTGAGTTCTTTGACGCGGAGGGGATAATCACGTTCACGGAGAGGGACGCGGGGAACATCGGCGGGATTCTGAGGCAGTGTACGGAGGCGGAATATGAGCGGAGGCTGCCGTCAGTGCTGGAGAATTTCAGGCGGGTGAAGGAGTATGAGAATCCATGCGACTATATGTATACGCACTGCCTGAAGGATATTTGCGGGTGATTGGGGCTTGCTCATGAGCTGAAAAATTTTTGTGGATATGATTATGTGGAAGCATAACAAAAAGACAAGGGTTTGTGCTATAATATCAATCGCTAAATTAAATACATGCACACGACTTAAAGGGTAAAAATCTCCTTTTATAGTCTTCCTTGTCTGTGCTTATTATAACACAGTGCAAGTAAAGCGTGAATGCTGTGTGCAAAAAATTTTCCTCGAAACTTGGCGTTGAAGGTGTGCGGTAACCAGTCTGCATGAGGAAAGTTATCTGAATAGGCGCGGATAACACGGCAAAATTCACAGGAGGAAAGATTCACATGAAGAGGACAAGAAAAGGTTTTACGCTGGTCGAGCTGTTAATCGTTGTGGCGATTCTGGCGACATTAACAGCATCAATGACAGCAAGCATAAGTGGCTCAACAGCAAAAGCGAAGGCAACAATGATAGCGAACAATGTCGATGCCATGAAGAAAGCGGCTGATGTTTATTACTCTGACCACATGGAAGAATCGAGTACGCTGGCCAATGCTACAACAGCAGATGTGCTTGATGCATACATACCGACATGGAGAGATTTCCAGAAGGGAGACATCACATATAAACCAGCGGCGGACTCAGAAACAGGCCGCTTAAAGTGGGCAGTTACTGTAGACTTCTCAGGTGAGGGAGAAGTTGAAGAAATCAAGACAGCTCTGGCAAAAATTAAGGGCTATGGCGACTACAACGGAGAAACAGTACCAGTAACAAAACTTAATCCGGCTTATGTAGATGCAACTACTACTCCAGATGTGCCTGAGACAATCACGGAAGATGAACCTGCTGGCGACCGTGTAAGGACAGGAAAGTTCACGGTTACTCTGTGGAACGGAGCAATCACAGCCGTAACAGAATAACCGACATCACCACATCAATAACTCAGCCAACAAAACCTATGCGCAAGAGAGTCTCCCTAACGCCTATTAAGGGAGGCTCTCTTCTCTATTTCCTACTTTAAACTGTATTCTTCTGAGGGATGACGCGGTGAAGCTGTCTGTGTCCGGGAGGCGGGGTATCTCTGCTTTCTCGGAGGACTTCACTTTTTCGGCGAGCAGATATTCCAGCTCAGGCTTCAGACCCTCAGGTAGTATTTCCCGGCTATGTTCTTGCCACGCTCAGATAGTGATGCACATTCTTGACGGAGAGAAATATTCAGCCGCACAAAAAATGAGAGCCTCACAATTTCTGCAAAGCTCTCACGGTTGCGTTCTCTTGCTTACTGTAGGAAGTTACGAGGTTTGCTGCAGGAGACTTCTGACTTACTGCTTGACGACGTTGGCAGCCTGGGGGCCTTTCTCGCCGTTGACGATGTCGAACGTTACCTTCTGGCCTTCGTTGAGCGTCTTGAAGCCCTCGCCCTGGATCGCGCTGAAGTGAACGAATACGTCCTTTCCGTCATCTACGGTGATGAAGCCGTAGCCTTTGCTCTCGTTGAACCACTTGACTGTTCCCTGTGCCATGAAAAAAAAGCCTCCTGATAATATAGAAAATGTTTCGCAACTCACAGTATATCCATGAAATTGCACAGGTTAGATTACATGTTTCACGAAAATATGTCAAGTGAAGAAAAATTCTAACGCCTCACGTTTTGTGCGCGATAAAATATTAATGACACCGGGAAAATTCCGGCTATAATATCGCCATCCACACATCAAGAAATGGGAGCTTGCTTGCAGGCTGAGAGGGAAGAAAATTCCGACCATCATAACCTGATACGGGTAATGCCGTCGTAGGGAACTTCACGCATCAATCTTCACGCAGGACTCCCGTTCACGCAAAGGAGAGTCATAACATGTTAGGCCAGTGCCTCGAAAACGTAAGGGAGAAATCCCCCCTCGTCCACAACATCACGAACTACGTAACCGTCAACGATGTAGCAAACGCAATTTTGGCAATCGGAGCGAGTCCCATCATGGCCGATGAGCCGTCTGACGCAACAGAAATCACATCCATCTGCAGCGCAATCAACATCAACATAGGAACGCTCAACTCACGCACGATAGAGTCCATGTTCAGCGCGGGGAAAAGAGCCTCAGAGCTGGGACACGCATTATTGCTTGACCCTGTGGGGGCGGGGGCGAGCAGTCTGCGGACAAACACGGCGGTGAATCTCATGAGGGACATAAAGTTTGACGTGATACGCGGGAATGCCTCAGAGATTAAGACGCTGGTGCTTGGCGCAGGGACTACGCACGGGGTTGACGCGGACAAAGCCGATGCTGTGAGCGACTCCAACCTCGCGTTCATGGCCGGGTTCGTGAGGGACTTCGCCCGGTCATCGGGAGCAGTGATAGCATTGACGGGAGCGATTGACCTTGTCGCTGACGGTGAAAGGTGCTACGCGATCCGCAACGGGAGGCCGGAAATGGGGCGCATAACCGGTACGGGCTGCATGTTGTCGGGAATCATGGCCGCATTTGTCGCCGCTAATCCGGGAAAGGTCCTCGAAGCCTGCGCGGCGGCTGTGTGCGTCATGGGGCTTGCGGGGGAAATTGGGTACTCACACTTGCAGGCTCATGAAGGCAACTCCACATACCGCAACAGAATCATCGACGCAATCTGCAGCATGACCGCTAAAACTCTCGAAGGGGGCGCGAAATATGAAGTTCTCCGCTGAAAGTCTCAGGCTCTACGCTGTAACCGACCGGACGTGGCTCAAGGGGAGGACTCTTGCTGACTGCGTGAGGGAGGCGATAGCAGGAGGGGCGACAATGATTCAGCTCCGGGAAAAGAATCTCGGCTATGAGGCGTTCAAGTATCAGGCACTCGAAATTCAGGCGTTGTGCCGGGAAAATCACATCCCCTTCATCGTCAATGACAATGTGAATCTTGCCTGCGACATTTCCGCTGACGGCGTGCACGTCGGGCAGTCAGACATGGAGGCGGGCAACGTCCGGGCGTTAATCGAGCCGGGTAAAATTCTCGGCGTGTCAGTCCGCACAGCAGACGAGGCAGTCGAGGCCGAACGCAAAGGGGCTGACTATCTCGGAGCGGGGTCGGTCTTTCACACGGGCTCGAAGGATGACGCTGTCGACATAACTCACGAGGCTCTGCGGGAAATCTGCCGGGCGGTGAAGATTCCAGTCGTCGCAATCGGAGGCATCAACGCCGGGAATATCCGTGAGCTTGCCGGGTTCGGGATTGAGGGCGTGGCGGTAATCAGCGCAGTCTTCGCGGCGGATGACATACGGAGGGCGGCCAGTGAGCTCCGGGGGCTGTCGGATGAGATTTCCGGCCATGTCGCTTAAGGGGGCTATATTTGACGCGGACGGGGTGCTGATTGACTCGATGCCGATATGGGATGACCTGGGGGCGCGCTATCTCCTGGGGCTTGGGGTTGAGCCGGAAGAAGGATTGTCGGTTGAGCTGTTCAGACTGAGCATTGAGCAGGGCTGTGAGTACATGAGGAAGCATTACGGCCTCGCACAGTCAGCAGGCGAAATCCGCGCCGGGCTTCTGGCAATCGTCGAGGGTTTCTACAGGCATGAAGTGAGGCTGAAGCCGGGAGTGAGTGAGTTCCTCGCGGCCATGAAGGCAAGGGGCGTTCCGATGGTGATTGCGACGGCGGGCGACAGGGAGCTTCTCACGTCCGCGCTTGAACGCAACGGGATAGCCGGGTATTTCGCGGGTATATTCACGTGCACCGAGCTTCACACAACCAAGCATGACCCGGATATATACATAGCCTGCGCCGGGTTTCTCGGACTCCAGCCGGAGGATGTCGGAGTGTTCGAGGACTCGCTTTTCGCGCTTGAGACGGCAAAACGGGCGGGCTTCATGACGTTCGGGGTTGAGGATGACGCAAGCAGGAATGACCGTGAGCGCATAAGGTCAGCGGCAGATTACTATATAGAGAGTTTCAGGGGAGGAATCACGGAATGAGGACAGCGGTAACAAT
>JAFSRQ010000050.1 GCA_017446055.1 Synergistaceae bacterium
ATTCTCCTCAAGCCACGTGAGAAGAGTCGGGCCAATGTTGAAGCTCATCCGGGAATAGTTGTTGCAGATGCGGCGGATATAGCCTTGTTCGTTGAGGATACGTGATGCGGCATTGCGGCTGTAACATTCTGCGGAGATTCTTGCGTTCCAGTCGTGCCAGGGTGCTGCGGATTCCTGAAGCTCTACGGTTTCGAGCCAGGGGTTCTCGCGCGGGGGCTGGTAGAAATGTCCGTGAATACAAATATAGCGCGGCAAAGTAACATCTCCTTCCGTGAATTATGGATTGTGTGTTCATTCATTATACTCATTCGCTGAAATTATGCCGGGTGAATCAGCGTTTGATTTTCCGCCCGAATGCGCTAATATTTGCCCGTTCCACAAATTTCACATCAAGAGGTGTTTACCTTATGCGCAAAATATTATCGGCACTTCTCGTTCTCGCACTCTTTGCTGGAATCGCATCAGCTGAGGGACGCAAGGTCGGTATTCTCTCCAAGCTCAACATGTCCCAGGAAGAATACACAGACTTCATCGCCGCCGGACGCAAAGCAGGAGCATGGAACTTCTTCTCGTCCAAGCCAAAAGATGACCCCGTCAGCTTCGTGTTCTATGACACCCTCCAGGCAATGCAGCTCGCCCTCAACGCCGGGGAAATTGACGAGGCCGCCCTCCCGGAAGTTGTCGCCGAGTACGTCATGAATGTTACAGGAGCGTACAACATTTCCAGCATCGCAAAGACACGCCCGTCATTCTTGGCATTCGGCTTCAGGGCAGGCAGCAGTGATGAGCTCCTCAAGCAGTTCAACGACGCTATCCTCTCCATGAAGGAAGACGGGACTCTCGCGGTTCTTCAGGCAAAGTACATCTACGACGCGGGAATCGGTGATCCTGAGAGCGTGGAGTTCAGGAAGTTCGGCAACGTGGACAAGAAGCTGACGATTGCTGTTACGGGAGACCTTCCCCCGATCGACTACGTTACTGCTGACGGCAAGGCGGCGGGCTTCAACACGGCTGTAATAGCTGAGATAGGCAGGCGGCTTCAGGTCAACGTTGAGCTGATACAAGTCATGTCTGGCGCAAGGGCTTCTGCTGTAGTGTCAGGCAGGGCGGACGCTGTGTTCTGGATTCAGGGGCACAGGGACGTTCCCAGGCATTCGGACATCCCGGAGGGCATCGCGCTTTCTGAGCCTTACTACGAGTGGAACGAATACCTGTTCTTGTCGCGGTAAATGGTGATGAGGAAATTTCTTGCGGCCTTCGTGGTCATGGTGCTTTGCGGGAGTGCCTGCGCTGAGGATGTCGTGAGGCTTGGGCTTCTGGGCTACATGGGCACGAGCGAGGAGTCGTTCCAGAAAGGCTTTGACGGTTTCCGGGACAATATATCTCTAGAGAAGCTCCCGGAAGACACTCATTCTTACCCGTTCATACGCCAGCTTGTCCAGAAAAGGCGGGAAGTCCACTTCTACAGCTCATTGATGACAATGCTGATGGGGCTTCGTTCCGGGAAAGTCGACGAGGTCATTCTCCCTGAAAGCACCGGGCGTTACGTCATGAACATGAACTCAAACTATCAGGGCGAGTCGTACACGTCAATGTTCACGTTGCGGCTGTCGTTCGGCTTCCTTGAGGGCAACGGGAAGCTGAGGGATGAGTTCAGCGCGGCGATACTGGCCATGAAGGAAGATGGCACATTGCAGGCTCTGGAGAATGAGTACGTCCACAACCCCGAACACAAAATCAGGTCGCTCAAGCCTGAACATTTCCCGGGTGCTGAGACTGTTACTGTAGCTGTTACGGGTGATATGCCTCCGCTGGACATGTTCGCCGGGGACGGAAAACCTGCGGGCTACAGCACTGCGATATTGACGGAAATCGGCAGGCGCGTCCGCAAAAACATGCGCTTCATGAACACTGACGCGGGCGGGCGGTCTAACGCTCTGACTTCCGGGCGGGCTGATGTGCTCTTCTGGTGCAAGACGACGGACAACACCGTGATAAACCATGACATCCCGGAAGATGTTCACGCGCTTTTCTCGGAGAACCCAGCCGGAATAATCCTCTCTGAGCCATATTACACGTGGAACAGGGAGATGATTCTGAAGGTGAGGACTTCGGGCGGTTTCTTGGGAATATTCAAGTGATGGAGGTTACTATGAGGACGAAAATTTTTGCGGCAATAATGCTGTGCTGTCTGTGTGTTACTGGTGCTTACGCTGAGACGGTGAACCCGGAAGACTCATCGGGCTTCGTGTACCTGAGTGATGCTGTGCCTGACGCGATACTCGAAATCCGCTACTACGGGACGTACAACTTTGTGGGCGACAGGATAGACGGCTACGAGCGTCCTGTTGCGATGCTCACGAAGGAGGCCGCCGAGGCTCTGCGCAAGGTCAGCGACGAGCTGGTCAGCAAGGGTTACAGGCTCAAGATATACGACGCATACCGTCCGCAGAAGGCAGTGAATCACTTTGAGGCGTGGGCAAAAGATCTCAGTGATACGCGGATGAAGGAGTACTTTTACCCGGAGCTGGACAAGTCGGTGCTGTTTGACCAGGGATATATCGACCACAGGTCCGGGCATTCACGGGGAAGCACGCTTGACTTGACGCTTTTCGACATGAACACGGAGAAAGAGGTAGACATGGGCGGGACGTTCGACTATTTCGGCAAGACATCTCACCCCGACTACAAAGGGATAACACCCGCGCAGTACAGCAACAGGATGATACTCCGGGACGCGATGACGAAGCACGGTTTCAAGCCGCTTGCTACGGAGTGGTGGCACTTCACGCTGAAGGATGAGCCGTATCCTGAGACGTACTTCACATTCCCGGTGAAATAGGCCGGAAAGAATCCCTCCCCTAATCACACAGAGGAGGGACATTTTTTTTACGCCAGCAACGATGACACTAACGCCGGAATCTTCGCGGTGCTTGTGTGTGCGGGTGTCCTTGCCCTACGCCAGCAATGACGACACCAGCGCAGGAATCTTCCCCAAGTCATCATCACCCGGAGTCCACATTGCGCGGATATTCTCGTCGACAACCGCGAACCCTGCATCCTTGAGTTTCTCCTGCAAGATTTTCACCGACTCCCCGCTCCAGCCGTAGCACCCAAAAGCCGCCGCCTTCTTGTTCTTGAACTTCAGCTGCTTCATGAACTCCAGGAATCCCGCTACGCTCGAAAGAATACTGTTGCCGACAGTGGGAGAGCCGAGAGCGATTGCCCGCGACTTGAACACTTCCGTCATGACCTCGTTCTTGTCAGCTTTTGCCACGTTGAAGACCTTGACGACGGTTGACGGTGATTGACGTGCGATTTCCTGCGCGATTTCGTGAGCAATTCTCGTTGTCCCTTCCCACATTGTGTCGTAAGCGATTGTGATTTGGTCTTCCTGGTACGCGTCCGCCCACTGTGCATATTTCCTCACGATTTGGAGCGGGTCATCACGCCAGATTGCTCCGTGCGAGGGGGCTATTATGTCGATTGGGAGGTTGAGCGCGGTGATTTCGTCGAGCTTCTTCGTGAGGATAGGGGCAAAAGGATTGAGGATGTTGGCGAAATACTTCATGGCCTCCTTCCACAATAAGCACTGGTCAGCCTTGTCGTTGAAGAGTTCTTCCACCGCGTAATGCTGTCCGAATGCGTCATTGGAGAAGAGTATGTTGTCGCCTGTCATATAGGTTGCCATTGAGTCAGGCCAGTGTAGCATCCTCATCTCAACGAACACGAGCTTTTTCCC
This sequence comes from Synergistaceae bacterium, assembly GCA_017446055.1. Classification (GTDB taxonomy): domain Bacteria; phylum Synergistota; class Synergistia; order Synergistales; family Aminobacteriaceae; genus JAFUXM01. Next base: position 3,743 of record JAFSRQ010000050.1, read on the forward strand.
GTTGCCGATGTCGAGAGAGTCGCCTGTTTTGACGATGTGAAAGTCCCAGCCCCTTTTGCCGTACTGACCCTCGATAGATTTCACGGCGTTGGCGGTGCAGTAGATTGGCACGCCGGGGATTTCGGCCATGAGCGCGGTTAATGAGCCGGAGTGATCGCACTCACCGTGATTCGCTATGACCGCGTCAATCCTGCTGAGGTCGATTTCCTTCTTGAGGTTGTCGACAAAATCGAACCTGTGCGGTGTCCAGACGGTATCAACGAGAATGGTCTTGCCCTCCTCGATGAGGTATGCGTTCTGGCTTGAGCCGTTCATGATGCTGTAGTCGTCGCCGTGAAATGACTCAAGCTCCCAGTCGATATAGCCTAGCCATGATACATTGCCCTTGATGTGTCGTCTCATGATTATTCCTCCAGTGTGAGAAGTATTGCCATCTTGAATCTCTTTTCCGCCTTGACGTAATGCCTTCCGTTTTTCGCGAACTTGAAGTTCTCCCCGGCCATGATTTTGTGTTCTTGACCCTCGTAGCCGATAATGCCCTCGCCATCAAGCGCGAATATCAGTGCCTCGCCCGGTGCTGAATGCTCCGATAACCCCGTGCCCGCGTCAAACGACATGACCGCGAACTTCATCTTTTCCCCGCCGGCAATGTCCATGTTCACAACACGTCCCGGCTGATACGGCACTAAGTCAGCAAGCGAAAACACTTCTCCTTCCTTCAGCGACTTGTTCACATTAACGCCCTCCTTCATTGTAAGTTCCATGTACACACAGCCTGTTTCAGTCCCCGTTCCGACAGGTATATTTGCAGGAGTAATGACAGCTTCGCCCTCGCCCAGAGTCCCTTCATGGCCGTTGCAGTTCACCGTGAGACTCCCTGACAGGCTGAGGAGAATTTTCCGGCAGGGGTAACTTTCCAGGCTTATGTCGGTGTCATGAGCGAGTGAGAAGTATGTTATCCCGTCATGGACCGCGCGTGAGACAGTGCAGCCTTCGACAGGGGGATTTTCCTGCGCGACCGAGAACACAACGCCGTCAATTTCCTTCAGGGTAAATCACCTTCTTGTTGTCATGGAATAATGCTATTATACGGCAAGTTACGGGCTAGGGCTGTTGCGGTAACAACAAAAATCGGAGGTAGAAATTGTATGACTGGCAAGGAATTTGTACGTCTCTGTTACTCAGGAGATGCCGCAAAAGTTGAGGAAGCCATCAAAGACGGTGCGAACGTCAACGTAAAAGGTGATAACGGAAAGACAGCTTTGGGTCAGGCGGCCTTCATGGGCTATGACGATGTCGCGGAAGTCCTCCTGAAATACGGAGCTGATGTGAACGCCAAAGGTGAGAAGGGTCTTACTGCGCTGATGTGGGGTGCGCTTTGGGGCGACTTTAAGATGACGGAGCTTCTCTTGAGGCACGGAGCTGGTGTAGATGTCAGGGACAAAGAAGGCTGGACGGTACTGATGCACGCAGCAGGGAGCAAAAATCTCACATGCGCGAAATACACTAAGGTTGCAGAAGTTCTCCTGAAACACGGCGCGAATGTCAACGCCAGAGACAATAACGGCTGGACACCGCTGATGATAGCCGCATTCATGGGTCAGACAAAATCAGTGAGACTCCTCGTCAGCTACGGAGCGGACGTAAACGCGGAGATGGATGACGGTGATACTGCGTTAAAGCTCGCGAGGGTGAAAGGCCACGAATACACCGCGCGTGTCCTGCGTTCCTTAGGCGCGAAGAAGTAGCACAAGCCAGCAAAAATCCCTCCCCATGAATTGAGGAGGGACAACGTTTCTTCTGTCTGCTATTTCGCGAACTGAGGAAGGTACTTGCCGACTAAGTATTTCCCCGCGAACCTGAACGGCACAACCAGCACCGCCAGCACAAAGCACGTCAGCCACGAGTCCAGGCTCAGAGCCTCAACGCTCAGGACTTCCCCGCCGAACTCGACAAACACCCACTGCATCACGAAGATGAACATCATCACCAGCACACAGTTCCGCGACGTAGCCATAGCCAGACCGTTGAACGTGATAGCCATCATGAAGACCGCGAAGACCGCCGTCCGCAGATACATCACATCGACATTCCCGAACAAGCCCCGGACTTTCGGCACAAACAGCACCGCAAGGCACATCACCGTGATATACGCTGCCCCCGTCAGAATCTCAGTGAGCATGTCGGACGTTATGATGTTCTCATCGCGCGGAATGGGCTTCTCGTTCATGTACTCATCACGCGGTGGCTCAGACCCGAAAGCGATCGCCGCAAGCGTGTCCATAGCAAGGTTGATGAGTAGCAATTGAATCACCGTCAGTATCACGTTCTGCCCGAACAGCGGCCCAAGGAAGCATATTGCCACAGCCGCAACGTTGACGGTGAGCTGGAACACCAAGAACTTGCGTATGCTCTTGAACATCGAGCGGCCATAGAGGATAGCCTTTGCGATTGACTTGAAGTTGTCATCCAGAATCGTGATGTCCCCGGCTTCTTTTGCGACCTCAGTACCTGAACCCATCGCGAACCCTACATCAGCCTTCTTGAGCGCGGGCGAGTCGTTCACTCCGTCCCCTGTCATGCCGACAACAAGATTCATCTCCTGCGCAATACGTACCAGCCTGCTCTTGTCTGACGGCAGCGCGCGGGAAATCACACGGACTTGCGGCAGTATCGCTTTGAGTTCATCGTCTGACTTCTCGGCCATTTCCTGCGAGGTCATTGCGATTTCGTCAGGACTCGAAATCAGTCCGGCTTCCTTCGCGATTGCAACGGCTGTCTCTTTCCTGTCGCCAGTAACCATGACAACCTGAATGCCTGCCTTGCGGACCTGCTTTATCGCGTCGACGGCTTCCTTCCTGACGTTGTCGCGTATGCTGAGGACGCACACAAGCTCCATGCCTTCCCCTGTGTCTTTTGCGACTGCTAACAGCCTCATTGCGCGGTCAGCCTGGGTGTTGATGTAGGAGTCGAGCTTCTTCTTTGCGGTTACGTTCCTGCACTGGGGGATGATTTTCTCCGGCGCGCCCTTGATGTACTTCACGCCGCTGTTCAGGGTAACGCTTGCGGTCTTGTTGTCGGAATTGAAGGGTGATGACTCCTTGACGTTGCGTTTTTCCGCCTCAATCTTGGCGAGTGTATCAGGGCTGGCCATGAAGAACGCCATCAATGCCCGGTCTGTGCTGTTGCCGCCGATGACCTGACCATCGCCCACGCTTGCGCTGTTGTTGACCCCTGCGCCTATTGCGATGTCAGCAAGAGCCTCCGAATCAAGCTCGCTGAGACTCTGGCAGACTTTGACGCTTGGGAGTGCTATTTCCGCGATGGTGAGCCTGCCTTCCGTGATTGTCCCTGTCTTGTCGCTGAAGAGAAGGTTGAGGCTTCCGGCGGTCTCGAGGCCGTTAATCTTGCGGACAAGGACATTGTCGCCGGCCATCTGCATTGACTGGAACGACATCAGCATTGACGTTAGCATCGGGAGTCCTTCAGGGACAGCGCAGACTACGATTGTTACCGCTACAGTGATTGCGTCGACGATGAGCCGCAGCCACGCGTAACCGTCTGGGGGAAGGTTGCCAGTGATGAATGTCCGCGCCAGAATGCCGAGAACGATTGCGGTTGCTCCAGTGTAGCCGAAAACTGAGATCTGCTGTGCGAGCTTGCCGAGTTTCACCTGAAGTGGGGTCTTGCGCTGTGCCTCCTGAACCTCAAGCGCGAGCTCGCCGAATAGCGTCTTGTCGCCGACAACAGCAATCTTCATGTACGCTTCCCCTGAGCATACTACCGTTCCCCTGTAGGCGTAATGAGTGTTGAGCAAATCCTTGATGTCGTAGGTGTCATTGTTGGGGTTGGGGATTTTGTCGGCTTCCTCAGTCTCTCCGTTTAGTGCTGACTGGTCGACTTTCACTCCGCCCTCGATGATTTCGCCGTCAGCAGGAATCTTGTCGCCCGCCTGAAGGTAGACTATATCGCCCGCTACCACTTCGCTGACGTGAATCTCGTGGATTGTCCCGTTGCGGATGACTTTGGTGGTCTCGCCTGCTTCCTGCTGGGACTTGAGGAGGGAGGCTTTCTGCTCCTGGCGGTATTCGGTGAAGGATGACACGCCCCCTGCGATGAGGACGGCGACGAGGATTCCGACGGGCTCGAACCATTCAGCGCGCCCCATGACGAAAAGCACAAGCTGAATCACGAGTGCGCACAGCAGGATGATGATCATGGGGTCTTTGAGGCTTTCGAGGAACTTTGCAGCGAGGGTTTCACCGGGCAATTCGGTGAGGGAGTTGCTGCCGTGTTCTTTGCGGCTTTCTTCGACTTGGGAGTCGGTGAGGCCTTTGATGTCAGTCAACAAAATAATTCCTCCTGTTACTGTGAGATTGACTGATTATAGCCTCATGGCCGGAGATATGGCAACTTGCGCTGATTCAGTCAGTGAGAAGGGAAGTGATCCAGTTCACCCAGCCTCTGATTGTGCTTGCCCTGCGCCTGAAAGTCTCTTCGCTGCCGACACCATGAAGCCCTGAGTGCCTCATTATGTCCGTAATATCTTGGTTGCTTGGCATATGGCCTGTGCTGAAAGACAATGCCAGAGTTTCCCTGAAGGCTTTATGAGAGAGTATAAGTTCACAGAATGAGAGCTGGCGTTTCCTGTAACTCATGCCCATAATCCTGCGGCCTTGCGGTGTGAGAGCGTATACAGTTTCCCCGCTGTCGCGCTTCTTCTCAACAAGCCCGAGATAACGCGTCGAATCCGTATAGTAGCGTGTCTGTCTTGTGGTGAACGTGTATTCTTCTGTAACGTCTGAGGTGTTCATGTCGTTGTCATTCAGAAGCTCACAGAGGTTTACAACGCGCTCGAACTCATACTCATAGAGCCTGAATATTTCGTTTGAATACACGAGGAACACAGGCCTTACAGGTTTGGTGATTCTCGATTGCCACACACGGAACGGGTAATATAGCTGTCTTGTCATGAAGTCCTCAAATATTCCGCTCTTAGCCAGTTTTGCCTCAAACAATGCCATGCATGAATGACCCTCATATGCCGCGTCTATCTCCATCTGGGCATTGGATACGCTTACAGGGCGGAGAGTCTTGCTTTTTGTGTCCAATATGCTGAAATCAAACGCGCCTGTACCCATCCTGCCTGATACTGTAGCTATAAGTTGCTCTTCACCTAGAAAGTCTGAGATAATCCCGGCAGCAAGCGCACAGTTCAATGCGATCGCCTCACTGGGAATGTTATTGTAATCAAGGCTCTGTATATTGTCCGGCGGAATCATCCTAGTGATTAGGCGTGTGCTTTGCTCCAGAACATGATATGCATCAAAATGGGCAATAACATAATCACCCCGCGTTACAGGCAAAATCGCAAGATCGTTTTTCGAGAAAAGGTCAGGAAGGTTAATCTTGTGATCGAATTTTGTCATAAGACGTGGTTCCCTGAATTCTTTAATCTGCCCTGCTGAAATCCTGAACTGCCCGTACATGTCTATATTCCTCTGAATATCATGCTTGCTGAAAAGCTTTTCCCATGCCTGAGCGTTATTCATAGTTTCTGACGACAACTTCATCAACATCACCTCGCCTGTCTCCTGCGGAATTTACAGCCCTTTTTGCCTTTACAACAGTAATATTATATTCAGAGTACTGCTCCATGATGAAATCTGTAGCTGAATTAGAGAGCATGAATTTTATCCCCCTGCTACTCAAGTCATCACAGCATTCACGAAGCCTGACCTGCTCATTTTTTGAGAAACCACCCTTCGTATATCCCGTAAAACTCGCGCTGTCAGAAACAGGATCATATGGCGGATCGAGATAAACAAACGTTCCCTTCTGCAATTTTGCGAGGACTTCAGAATAATCAACAGAGGACAGATGTGTATCCGCGCTGTTAAGGTAATAGTTTACAGCTCTCAAGACTGGAGCGTTAATTATGTTAGGATTTCTGTAATATCCGAACGGTGAATTAAACTCTCCTGAATTATTCACACGGTAAAGACCATTGAAGCATGTCCTGTTGAGGAAGATTATACGTGCCGCCTTCTGAATATCACTCAGAGACGAATACCTGAATTTATCCCTGTCCCAGCTCCTGACATCATAGAATATCTCCCGCGTATTCTCAAAATGTGAGAGTTCCAGTATAAGCCCGTCAACGTCCCGCATTATCACGCTGTACACGTTAATCAGCTCCGAATTTATGTCATTTACATACGCTACATCAGGCTGAAGGTGAAACAGCATCGCCCCGCCCCCCACAAAAGGCTCGCAGTATGACTTAATGCTTCCTTTCGGCATAAGCTCAGACAATACCCCAAGAAGCTGGCGTTTTCCCCCTGCCCATTTTACGAACGGCATTACAAGTTTATTCGTCCTCATTTCCTCAGTCCCTCAAGAATCTTCTCCGCCATGACACGCCCAATCCCCTTAACCGTCATCAGTTCCTCAGCACTAAGCTCCGCAATCTTCTTCGCGCTTCCGAATTTCACCAGCAGCTCCGCGGCCTTCTTCCTCCCTATTCCCGGAATGTCGTCAAGCCTCGAATGCCTCATCCATTTTCCGCGTGCGTTTCTGTGAGTCGTAATCGCGTAACGGTGTACTTCATCCCTGAGCCGCTGTAACAATTGCAGTGCCGGGTCATCACGTCCAAGCCTCAAGGGTTCAGCCTTCCCCGGAATGAACACGAGCTCCTCACGTTCAGCCAGCGCGATCATCGGCACGTCATACCCCAAATCACGCACCGCCCTCAAAGCGTAATCCAGCTGTCCCGGCCCGCCGTCAATCACCGCAAGCTGTGGGGCGGGTTCGGTGTCGTCCATTACATGACGGTAACGCCTCTTCACAGTCTCATACATTGACGCGAAATCATCAATCTCACCGTCAGCAAGCGAACGTATCTTGAACCGCCGGTACAAATTCGGACTCGGCCTCCCCTGCTCGAACACCACACAGCACCCGTAAGTGTCATGCCCGCTGGTGTGCGATATGTCGAAAGCGTCAATCCTCCACGCAAGCACCTCAAGCCCGAAAAGCTCCTGCACACGGTGAAGCACCTTCCACGTCTCATTGTCGAGGTCTTCCTGCAACGCTGACGAAATTTTCTGCCGCGACAGCCTCCACACCGCACGGATTGTGTCCCGGTATCTCGCCGCTGTCTCGAAGTCTAGTCTTTTTGCTGACTGGTTCATCCGCTCCCGGAGTCTCTCTATGAGTTCCGGCTGTTTCCCCCCGAAAAGAAGTATTATGTCCGCGACTCTTTCCCTGTATTCCGACTGTGAGCAAAGCCCCGCGCAAGCCCCCATAGAATGGCCGAGAGAATATTCCACGCATGGCCGGGACTTTTTGCCGGGAACAATCTTTGACCTGCACACCCTCAGCGGGAAGTAACGTTCAGCAAGCCTCATGAGATTCCTGATGTTGCCAGCGTCGACGAACGGCCCGAGGTACACAGCCCCGTCATCACACTTCCTCCGTGTAATCTCGACACGCGGGTAATCCTCATCCGTTATCTTCACGTAGGGGTAACGGTCATTCATCTTCAGGTCGACGTTGAAGAACGGGCTGTAGCGGCGTATGAGCTTGGCTTCGACGATGAGGGCTTCTGCTTCGGTCTCAGTTCGGATTGTTGATATGTCCTCGATGAGTGAGACAAGTTTTCTGAGACGGGGCGAGGCGTGCTCGTGGCGGAAATATGATGACACCCTGCGCTTGAGCTTCTTTGCTTTGCCGACGTAGATTATTGTCCCGTTGATATCGCGCATGAGGTACACGCCGGGACGTTCGGGCAATGTCTTAAGGATTGCTGAGATTTTCTCTTTCATGATGAGTGAATTATAGCTACAATTGTCCAATCCCGCACACAATAAGGAGGAATCATCATGAGGAAACTCACAGCGTTAATCTTGTCGGCAGTGTTTGTGTGTCAGGCCGTTCCATCTTGCGCCGCAGACTATGACCCGCAGCACACAATGTTAGCCCTCAACATGGCCATCGTCTCAGTACACAGGATACTCACCACACAGAGCAGGGCAGTCCTTGAGGAAGAGTACACCAACATCATCAACAACCTAAGTCTCGGCAACATTGAGAGCGACCGCGACATGACGGAACTTTACCGGGACATGCTCGGCATAATCAGCCGGAAGCGAATCAGCGAGGGAGACAGCAAACGCCTCAAGAGCTACTACGATGTTGCGGAACAGAGACGCATAACTTACGCCCTCTCGAACATACGAATGACCGAGTCCCGAATCAAGTCCTCAGAACATGAAATCAAGGGGCTTGAAACAGTCTCACGTGCAATCGCTGAGTCCATCCGGCACAAAATTGCTGGCATTGACCGCGAGACCGAAGCAAAAGTCAAAGCCGCAGAAAACGACATCGCTGGCATTGACCGAGAAACACAGGCACAGCTAAGTACTTCCCAGACCAGAATCAACAATGCCCGTTCTGAAATCAGCGACATCAAACGTAAACAGAACGCCGTAACCCGCAGCTGGCTCGGAAATATGGCCATGTCCTGCGTGTCGTTCTTCACTGGGAATGTCTTTGCTGTCGAGAGCATGATGTTCGATTCAGCGTTAGCATATGCAGAATATGATGACTTGGCGGAAAAACGCACAAGGGCAGAAAGAACGTACAGTAACCTTCAGGCCGAACGCGGAGAAATTCAGGCAAGGCAAGCCTCACGCAGACAAAGGGCAGCTGACGAACTCGAACTGACTCAAATCACCCAAGCCAACCGCAAACAGCAGGCACAAGACGAACTCGCCGTAACAGAAGCCCAGAATGCCCGCCTCAGACAGCAGGAACAGGACAGGCTTGAACATGAACGCGTCCGTCTCTCGAACCTGCAAGCCGAGATGAAGAAGGATGAAGCCATGCTCAAGGAGGAACTGCGAAACTCAATGTGGCGGCTCGAACGTCAGGACATCGCAGACTGCAACGCCCTCCAAGAACGACTCCTGCAATCCTCGTGGAACTTGCTCCGTCAGTACAGGCTCCCGGATGAGTACAGGCTCACTCAGACCAGCCTCAAGAACTTTTACCGCGCCGTCCAAGAAGAAGACGTTACCCGGCGTTCACGAATGCTCCGCAACCTTGAGGACGAGTTCAGGGTCTACCCGCCCTACTGGTACTACAGGGCAAAGACAGCGCAGGAAGCAGGCAGTCTCACGGAAGCCCGTCAGCATTTCGCCAAGTTCAGCGAGGTTTGGAGGCCGGTGCTGAGGCGAGACCCCTACAAGCTCGAAGCGGCAAAGTTCAGGATTTAGGAGCTGGTCTCGGCGGGAAAAGATCTCGACGACATAAAGCCCGAACTCCTCAGCCTGCTTGAGACCGTCTACACCAACACCCCCAAAGATGACTGGGCGGATAACTTGTTCTTGGGCGTGGCGTATTTCCTTCTCGGCGACAAAAACAAGGGCATGGACTGTATAGCGGTCAACCTAGATTTCGGCTACAAAGAGAAAATCAGCGGGATGCTCTTCGCGCAGATGGAGAAGGGAAGCCTCGACTCTGAGGAAGCGCAGGACGTTGTTCGCAGAATGAAGCTGTCTGACCTAATCACCTCGATGAACATTGCGGACGGTGAGTCGGCTATGGCGTTGTCGCTGTATTTTGAGGGCAACACTGAGGCACTGGAGGCACTGTCCAAGACCAGCGGGAATCCGATTGTGTTCCACGCGCTGAGATTGATGGAGCAGTCGAAGGGAGGCGGTCAGGATTACGGGCGTGTGCTTGAGTTCTTGGGGAGGCACGAGGCACTGGAGGACAAGGTGCAGGGTGCGTACACGGAGATTCTGCCGCTGGTGAGGAAGTATTCTGACGAGGGCAGGGAGTCCGCGAGGGTCTTGCTGGCGGATATGCTGATGTACGGATTGGGAGTCGGTCAGGACGTGAAGACTGCGAGGGAGATGTTCGGCGCGCTAGCTGAGGGCGGGAATGTGTATGCGCAGTTCGTGATGATTCAGGGTCGGCTTGCGCCTGTTGTCCAAGCTCCAGCCAAGCCCAACCTGACTCCTGCACAGATAGTAATACAAGCCGCAGAAGCAGGAAATGCTGAGGCACAGTTTCAGCTTGGCAAGATGTACAAATACGGTGAAGGTGTAGGGCAGGACATACAGAAGGCTCGCTACTGGTGGGAGAAGGCGGCGGCACAAGGACATCGGGGAGCACGTGAAGCACTAAGCAACATGAACTGACGACACACTCACAACGGCAGGGACTCACACTCTCTGCCGTCCTCCACATAACCGCGTTTTTGCCTAACACAAATTCCCCGCTCATTGCTACAATATTACCCACTACCCAAATTTTCATACAGGAGTGATTCATTCATGAGGTCATTACGTATCTCACTCATTGCGATTCTCGTCGCGTCATTGCTCGTCGGCTGTGCTTATGCTGACACCGACAAAACAGGCTGGCCCGGTCAGCTCCGCTTCATGGCAGGCCCTCCCGGCGGAAACTGGTTCGCTCTCGGCACTGCCCTCTCCGAAATGTGGACAGGCGCGGGACTCCCTCAGACCACAAGCTCATCCGGCGGCGGTGTCTCCAACATCCTCAACGCTCACGCAAGGCGCGGGGACTTGGGCTTCTCCGTAACATCACTGCTTGGCGCGGCTCTCAAGGGCGAGGCTGACTTCAAGGGGCGTGTGGTCGACAACGCGGTAATCATGGCCAACCTTTACACGCAGTACACCTACTTCATCATGAGGAAGGACTTCGCGGAGAAGAACGGCATCACGTCAGTCGAGGACATCATCAGCAAGAAACTTGCCATGAGATTCGCCACCCTCAAGCCCGGCACAAGCTCCGAGTTCGTGGTGAAGGCTCTCTTCGACAAGGGCTACGGCTTCGACTACAAGAAACAGTTCCAGGCGTGGGGCGGAAGTGTCGAGTACGCATCCTATGACGGCGGCGCAGATCTTCTTGCTGACAATCACCTTGACTGCTTCGCGTTCTCAATCGGCAAAATCGCTTCAACCGTCATGAACATTGAGAGCCAGGTTGACGTTGTTCTTCTCCCGGTGGGACAGGAGGCACTCGACAAGCTGTCAGACGCATACGGCACTGTAACGCTGACGATTGACCCGGGCATCTACAAGTCAGTCCCGGCAGGAGCAGAGCCGGTGAAGGTTGTCGGGGATTACACGTGCGTAGTCATCCGCAAAGACCTTCCTGAGTCGCTGGTGTACGAGCTGAACAAAGCCGTCTGGGAGCATAAGGACGCATTAGTCGCGGCGGTTCGGGACATGGCCGAGCTTGAGCCTTCAATCGCGCTTCCCGCAAAAGTCCCGGCTCATGAGGGCAGTGTGAAATTCTGGAGTGAGCTGACGAAATAATGCGGAAACTTTCAGGATTACCCAAGCAGTTGGTCTATCTCTACGTCCTCGCAATGGGAGTGTTCCATCTCTACACGGCCAGCGCGGGCAACTACGAGGCATACCTTCAGCGTTCGATACATTTGGCGTTCGTCCTGCCGTTAGCGTTCGTTCTTTTCCCGGTCAACAGCAAAGCCCCGAAGGACAGAGTCCCGTTCTATGACTGGCTGCTCGCAGTCTTGGCGGCTGCTCCGGGGGTGTACTCGATGGTGAACTACACGGCCATCACCGAGCGCATACAGCAGATTGACCCCCTCACGACAGCGCAGTTAGTGCTTGGCTCATTGCTGGTGCTGTTGCTTCTTGAGGGAACGCGGCGGATTGTGGGCTTGCCCCTCTCACTGATTGCGGCACTGTTCGCGGTCTACATGCTTTACGGCTACAAGCTCCCGGGACTGTTGCAGGGCTTCCCGTTCTCGTATCCTGAAGTCATCGAGCAGCTTTACTTGACGGACGAGGGAATATTCGCGTCTCCTCTGGGAGTGTCGGCAACGTACGTGATGATATTCCTGATATTCGGTGCGTTCCTTGAGAAGTCTGGTGCTGGGGACTGGTTCATGAGCGTCGCGCAGGCTTTCACGGGGACAACTCCCGGCGGCCCGGCGCAAATCGCTGTGCTGAGTTCGTGCCTCTTCGGGTCAATCTCAGGGTCAGCGGTCGCCAACGTCTACGGAACAGGAACATTCACGATTCCGCTGATGATGAAGATAGGTTACGAGCCTTTCTTCGCGGGAGCGGTTGAGGCTGTTGCAAGCTCCGGCGGACAGATAATGCCTCCGATTATGGGTGCGGGCGCGTTCCTCATGGCCTCGTTCTTGGGACTG
>JAFSRQ010000051.1 GCA_017446055.1 Synergistaceae bacterium
ACACGCAGGGGGTCGTAGGTTCGAACCCTGCTTCGCCCACCAGTGATTACGCGGGGTCGTAGCTCAGTCGGTTTAGAGTGTCGGCCTGTCACGCCGAAGGTCGCGAGTTCAAGTCTCGTCGGCCCCGCCAATAAAATCACAGTCAGGGCGGGATAGCTCAGATGGTAGAGCAATGGACTGAAAATCCATGTGTCCCCGGTTCGATTCTGGGTCCCGCCACCAGTATAAACAATGCGGAAGTAGCTCAGGGGTAGAGCACAACCTTGCCAAGGTTGGGGTCGCGGGTTCAAATCCCGTCTTCCGCTCCAAAGATGAGAAGATGACAGCTTCAGGGTCAATCACAAACTCTGAGGCTTTTTTGTAGCTATAATTTCACGGAGGATTATCATTGTCTTCGTATCTTCGTCAGCACGCGGAATATCGCTGTCTCACTCCTTGCTCGCAGTACGAAGAGGGGAAATCTGTTCGCCGGGATAATTTCAGGCGTAATATCGAGCCTGTTATGAGTGCTGTTACTGTCGCTGCTGTCCGGGCTGTCTCATGAAGCGTATGTTACACTCCTGCACAAGTCCATAACGACCGCAATCGGAATAGGCGTAGCTGAGGAGTTCGGAGGCTGACGGGGGCTGAGTAACAGTTAGCAAGTTTCCTCAAAAAGGATGTGGGGGAAGTGCTAAAGACATTGCGGGTGATGTTAATCCTGAATGACAAGCAGAGGACACGGTTGTTCCAGTTTGCCGGGACTGCGAGATTTGCGTATAACTGGGCGTTGGAGCAGGAGAAGAAGAATTATGACGCGGGCGGAAAATTCCTGTCAGACTGTGGGCTTCGCAGACGCTTCACGGAGTTCAAGAATGAGCCGGGTAATCAGTGGCTTTACACGATAAGCAACAATGTGTGCAAGCAGGCCGTCAAGGTTACAGGTATGCATGTGAAGCTGGAAAACATAGCGTGGAGCAAGAAGAAGACCCGTCAGAGTGCAAATTGGTTCAGGCTTGCGGAACATGAGCGTATCCCGGTGAACGCAAAGTATTTCATGCCGCATGTCTCGTATGACGGATTTAACTGGTTTCTGACCGTAGGGATTGAGTGTGAAGCCTCCCATCCTATAACAAGCGGGAATGACGGCATCGGGATTGACTTAGGCGTTAAGGACTTGGCGGTATGCAGTTCCGGGCATGTTTACAGTAACATCAACAAGACAAGCCGGGTGAGACGGCTGAAGAAGAAACAGCGCAGGTTGCAGCGCAAAGTCTCACGGAAATACGAGAAAAACAAGGAAGGAGGACGTTACCAGAAGACACGCAACATTGTGAAAAGTGAGAAGCAGCTTTTACGAGTAACCCACCGATTAGCGGACATCAGGACGAATTACATTCAGCCTGCGGACACAAGAAGGACGGTCTCAAGCTGTCAGACAGGATATATCACTGTGAGTACTGCGGGATTGTGATAGACCGGGATTTGAACGCCAGCATGAATTTGTATCATTATGGGAGAATGAAAGTTTATACTGATACGTTAGTCGGGAATTAAAGCCTCTGGAGCGTCAAAACAAACGCAAGTAGCAGACCAACGCAAAAGCGGGCGCGGTGAAAGAGGGAAGGAGCGTAAAAGCGGGAAACTTTTTATAAGTCTTCTGTAACGGCATATCATCATGCGGAAATTCAGGTCATGGCCGTTTCTCGCGGCAATAGGGCTGTTCATGTTCGCTGTAACCGGGTGCAGCGGCAGCGGAGGAAGTCTTGAGCCTTCAGACCCGGCAGAGCAGGAAATAACAATCCCGAACGATTACCCGGACACTTACGACACGGAGAGGGTTCTTGAGGGTACGTGGCGCACGGTGGATGAGAACTACGAGGCCAGCTCAACGTATTTCCGATTCGTGCTGAACTCGGCGAGCCTCACATTCACATCAACCGACATCGAAGGCACAGTAGCGCAGTCAAGCATAACCAGCCGTCAGGAATGGTACACGAGTCTGATCAGCGGGGATGTTGAGATAGACCTGGGCATCAATTCTCTTGGGCTGAACTTTGACGGGGAGACAGGCACAATGATTCATCAGGGCAAAGACAGCTGGCGTTGCAACGTTGACGGTAACAGCAAGACAGCCATGAACATAAAGGTGCTTTCTGAGACGTTAATCACGGTCGGCTTCAAGGGTACAACCGGCAGCATCTACAACGGCATCGGGACGCTATACGATTTCACGCTTACGTTCAGGAAAGAGCAGTACGCGCGGTGAAATGACTCACTGTCTGCCGCAGTAATATCTGAACACGCACTCGCGGCATGATTCAGGATTGGGGGCTTTGTCGGCGAAGTCTTTGCGGGAAATCCTGCTGACTGTGTCGTCGAAGCCCTTCATGATTCTTTCTGCCTCGTCCGCATCATACTGGTACACTATTTCCGGGTTTGATGACTCCTCGCCGGTGTAGTACAGCTTCATGCGGCTGACTTTGAGCCCGGTGGCTTCCCCGGCCATGCAGGCATAAGCGAATACCTGTCGGCGGCATGATTCGAGCCTTTCACGGTCAGCGTTGATGTTGATGTTAGGCTTCGGCCCGGACTTGAAGTCTGTTATCTCTGTCTCACCGTCCCGTATAGAAATCAGGTCTATCTTCCCCTCAAGGATATATTCCCCGCGCACTATGTTCACTTCGTATTCTGCCCTGCGTATTGCTGACCAGTCATCGCCCTGACGCTGAACGTAGCGCATAATCTGAGCCAATACAGTTTTTCTTGCTGACTGACTCAGGTATTCCTGCTCCGTTCGCGACAAGTATTCATATTCCTCCGTGAACCATGATGCTATATTTCCGGGCGTTATCCTGTTCTCCTCGTGATTTATCACCGCCCTGTGTATATCCTCAAGGACGGCGTGAATCAATGTCCCTGTGAAAGTGTTTGCCGACCGCCCCGGAGTGAACTCAAGCTCGCGGAAAAACTTGTACTGCGTCGGGCATGTCTCGTAAGTCAGAATATCCCCCGTGAATGAATACGTGTTCTTCAGCCCCGAAACTCTCACCGGGCTAATCTCAGTCTCAGGAATCCTCAGCGACTCGTCAGCATCGTCAAGCCTGTTGTACGAGTCCTCGAAATAGCGGCTTGGTGTGTTCCTGTCCTCGCAGCATGTCAGTATCAGCAAGTCCTGCGCACGGGTGAAGGCTGTGTAGTACAGTCTCCAGAAGTCGAAGTATTTTACCCTTTCTTGCGGCTCAAATTCCGGCCTCCTGTAATATTTCCGGGAAATGCAGCGCATTATCTCACTGCCGGAGTCATCCTGCGGGGATGTCCACAGTGAGTCAGCAAAAACTACCGGGAACTCCATACCTTTGGCCTGATGTATAGTCATGAATGCCACATGGCCGGAGGGGATAACGTCTTCTTCGCTCTCGTACTCGTCTGCTCCCTCCTCAATCATGAAGCGCAGGTATATGTTCATCATCATCTGAAACTGTCCGGCGATGTACTTTCCGTGAAGGTTGTTGATGTTGTAGCTGTGCTCGTAGTGCCTCAGGACCTGGATCAAGTGCGACAGATTCCGGGATGGCCGAAGCTCCTTCACAGTCCCGGAAATGTCAGCGTCAAGAGCCTGCACGAAAGGAGGGTACGCGAAAAGCTCATACAGCAAGTCAGAGAAAGTATACCCTGTGTAGCCCGTGAGCCTGGCGTGATGATTCCTGCGTGAGAGTATGTGCTTCTTCAGGCCGGAATATTGCGGGCGGTCAATGTACCGTTTCACGTAGCTCAGGCATGTCCTGTAGTAGGAGATGTATTCAGGCTCGCTTCCGTTGTAGCTGAACGCGCCGGACTCCAAAGCCTTGAGGTATTCCGGGAACATTGCGGCGATACAGCCTAGTGCGAACTGAATCTCACGCCTCTGGAAGAACATGTTTGAGCGCGGAGAATATACCCCTATGTTGTGTTCCTCAAGGTATTGTGAGAGTGCTTTTACGTCAGGAGTCTTTACGGAGCGGAATAGAAATGCTACCTGGCTGTAGTCTGTCAGTTTCCCGGACTCTTTGAGGGCGTTGATGAGGTGAAATATTTTCTCGTGCCACTCGCTTTTGTCGGCAATCCCCGCGAGCCTCATAACGGAAGGATTATTCTTCATGGCCGGACGGTATGCTTCGAGCTTCTTTTCGTGCCTGAAATTTTCCCACGCGAAGAATTTCCCGGTGTCATTCATCCATTGGGTGAAGAAGTCGATTATGCCCGGCCTTGACCTGTAATTGAGCATGAGGCGGACTACCCTGCACTCATTCCCGAAACGCCCGGGGAATTCGAGAATGTTGCGGACTTCTGCCCCCCTGAAGCGGTATATGCTCTGGTCGTCATCACCTGCCGCGCATATGTTGCGAGTGTCGCCTGCTATGAGGAGCGCAAGCTGTTCCTGAACATAATTCGTGTCTTGGTACTCGTCAGCCATAATATATTTCACGCGGGACTGAAGGTCAGCAAGAATCTCCGGGTTGTCGCGCAATAATCTGTATGTCTCAACAAGAAGTGCCGACCAGCTCAGGGAATTTGTATTGCGCAGAATCTCATCATGTATCTTCATGGCCTGTCCTAAAGCGTTTACGGCAGGGTCATTGTCTCGCATAAGCTCTTCAGGGTCAGCAAGCTCTTCTGACAGCGTATTGATACAGTCTCTCAGCTCCCGTGAAGAAGCCCATTTCCCTTGTGATTTCAGCGCGGAAGAAAGTCCGGGTATCTCAGCAAACTTCTTCATGTTCTGCATGATTATGTAGGCGTGTCCAAAGTCATCAAGAACCCGGAAATTTTTCGGCCTCCCTGTGAAGTCAGAGTACTCCTTGAGGATTCTCTCACATATGGCGTGGAAGGTTCCTGCGTACATTGTCCCGGTGTCCGCCGTGATGTTGCGCCGGGATAGTTCCTGAGCCACGCGGGTAACGATCTCGTTTGCGGCTTTGTCGGTGAAGGTTGCGAGCATGATATTTTCGGGCTTTACGCGCTTCTTCTGGATGAGGAACACTGTGCGCTGTACGAGGGTGAATGTTTTTCCCGTTCCCGGCCCGGCTATAATCAGCAATGGCCCGGAGGTTGCGGTGATTGCCTCACGCTGTGCCTCGTTAGCGTTGCCGAAGTCGAAATCTGACACATCATCAGGTGAAATTTTTGCGGACTCGTCGTTCTCGGTCTCAGTTTTCGCGGGGGTAATGCTCTCGTCAGCACCCAGATACGACAGCATGAAATCTCCGGGTGACTCGCTCCTGAAGAATGATACTAGTGTGCGTTCAGCGTTGCGGAGGTCATTGCGTGAGACTAGGATTATTGCTTCGGACTTGGGATTGCTCCCGGTAATTGCTGTCTGCTGTGAGAAGCTGCCGAGCGAGTCGGGCATGTCATAGTGTACAGTGAAGCGTATATCATCACGCCTGATTTCCCGGTAAAGCAGCATGGGCATGATGAGCAGCGAGTCATTGAGGCCGTCAAAGTCCCTGAGCATTTCCCCCAGCTTGTAGGCCGTCTCAGGAGTCGAGCAGTAGATCACTCCGGGAATGCCTTTCTTCTGCGACAATATTTCCTTCAAGGCTGACGGTTTATTTTCGGCGCGTATTATCCTGATTTCCTGGTTGTCCCTCCTGAAGCCCGCGACAACTTTCAGCGGTGAGTGAAGCCCTGCTAGTTTGTGCAATTCCTGGCGCAATGCGGGGCTTGTTGTGTCGGCAAAAACTCCGGCGGTTATTCTCCTTGAGGCTATTGATGAGACTGTATCCGGCCATGCTTCGAGGCTGTGAGGAGTCCCCCAGTGTGAGATTATCGCGGCCATTGAGATTTCTGACTTCCTGAGGGCTGAAAGGGTGTCGGCTTCTGAGAGCTGCTGAACTGTGGCGTAAAGTATCTTGCATGTTCCGTTCCTGACTTTGCGGAGGATTTCGCGCTTCTTCGAGGGAGTGAGGGAGGCTGTGAGGATTTCGGAGTGAGGTGTGATGAGGGAGGCTTCCGGTTCATCGGGAGTAACAGCCAGAGTAACGCCGGGCATGAGGAGCGCGGGCAGTCGGTAGCAGACACTTTTGCCGTAATTCTCAGGCATTGAGCAGAAGACATCGCGCCCGGACAATATCGCGTCAATGATCTCTTCCTGTCCCGGCCTGAAGTTGTCGAAACCGAAATGCTGTCGGAGAAGCGACAAAAGATAGCTGGGCTTCTGTGGGATTACCGGCAGTTCTGGCTTCTTCTGGTCTGACTGGACGAGGGCGGCAAGTTTCCTGTTCTGCTCCTGTGAGCGCGATAGTTCCTCCTGAACCTGCGACAATTTTTCGCTGAGGCTCTCTATTTCGTTTTCGCGGGACTCCAGCGTGTTGCTCAGGGATATTATTGTTGCGCTGAGGGATCTTATCTCTTCGTCCTGCCTTGCTGATTTCTCGGTCAGCAGTTTTGTGCGTGCTGTGATTAGGTTCTGTACCTGCTGCTTCTCTTCGTCGGTCAAGAATCTTAGTCCTCCCTTGTGTGATGGGAATAATTATAGATTAGGGCGTGAGTTTTCTGGCGGGGAAATGTATTCTTGGCTGGACTTGGGCATTGAGTGAAGGGAATTGTCTGACGATTTGTGTCGCGCAATGGTCAAACATTTTGTGGGAGATAAAATCTTGCGCCATGAAAGTTTATGATTGAGGAAATTTTGCAGTCTGACCAAAGCCATTTTTGGGGGTTGAAAAACGCGATTCTTTAGCAGATTGTTGTAGTAGGTTGATTTCGAGGTTTACAGTGATTGCAACGCTTTACGAGTTCGCATAGCAAAACATTGTGTAATTTCTGCAAACGTGCTAGGATCCCCGACATAGTAAACAAGCGACCTGCTGAGGGTTACGAACCTTCCTACAAGGGTTACAGCTACCGAAATCACAATATGGGCTTTTTCTCTACTCTGCTTCACCTGCACAATTACAGACAAAAAGAGAGAGCCGACCCCGTCAACCAGAGCCGACTCCCAGCCTGTACTGCTGCGTTCTACTTCATGGCCTCAGCAAGTGCCTTCACTGTCTCAATGCTCATGTCAGCCTCCGCGAATATGGCCTCAGCACCATGAGTCGCCCCCGGTATCACACGAAGCTCAACCGGGACTCCCGCCTGCATGACTCTCTGAGCGTAAGCAATATCCTCATCCCTGAACGGGTCAAGCCCATACGCAGGAGGAAGCCCGGACAAGTTATCAGCCGCTGACGGAGAATCGTAAGCAGGCACATCACCTGAGACATTCACGAGATACATTCCCAACGCAAGAAGGTTGAAGTCCCTGCACCATGCACGATGGCCGCGAATCTGGAACGAGGACGGCGTGATATTCCTGTGGTCAAGCATTGGGTAAAGTAACATCTGGAAGCACAATGCCGGGCCGCCCTTGTCGCGTGCCATTAGTGAGACTGCCGCCGATAATCCTCCGCCTGCGCTCTGTCCTGCTACTGCTACTCTGTCTTTGCGAACAGGGAGATTCTCCGTCATCCATACTAGTGCCTCGTAACAGTCTTCCACGTCAGCAGGATACGGGTATTCGGGAGTCTGGCGGTAAGCAGGAGCAGCAACAATCATTCCGAGCTCGTCAGCAATTCGGAGCGGCAAGTCTTCGTTGTCTCCGTGAATCCACAAAAGCGCGGGGTATTCCGGCTTCTCGTTCTTGGGACTGTAGACGCGGACACGGAGTCCTGATTTCAGGGGCTCATTGCGGACGTTCACGCGGTCATTCTTGGGGAGGAACTCAGGCGGAACATCGTGCTGATGTCCCAGACCGGGGACTCTTCAGCGCGGGACATTCCTGCTGTAACAAGCAAAGTTTCTTCATGTTACTGTAGAGCCTCTTTCAGCGCGTTGATATATTCGTCAATGATTCTGACGCAGACGGGAGCATTCGTGAAAAGGAACTCGCAGGCATGTACGATTCCCGGCCTCACGTGAAGCTCAACAGGAACGCCGGACTGCATGAGCCTCTGAGCGTAAGTGATTGCCTCGTCCCGTGAAAGATCCAGCGTCCCCGTGAGAACGTAAGCAGGAGGGAGCCCGGACAAATCTTCGGTGAGACCTGGTGAGACGTAATCAGGAAGTTTGCTGATGAGGCCGCCGGGGTAAAATTTCAGCATGGCCATTTGGAGAGACCTGCACCAAACGCGCGAGTCGTCAATCTGGTGCAATGACGGGTAATCGTTCACGAAGTCGACCTGCGGATATAGCAAGAGCTGGAAGCATATTGCCGGGCCTTTCTTGTCGCGGGAAATCTGAGTCATTGAGGCCGCCAATGACGCGCCTGAACTGTAGCCTCCGACAGCGAGTCTGTCTTTGCGGACTGGGAGGTTGCCGGGCATCCATGACAGTGCTTCGTAGCAGTCCCAGATGTCAGCGGGGCAGGGGTTCTCTGGGGCTAGCCTGTAATCCGGGACGGCAACGAGGCATCCGGCAGACTTCGCGATTCTGAGCATCAGCCATTCGGCAGCTTCTGGAGTCCCGGCGATGTGTCCTCCCCCGTGAAGCCACAAGAGCCCGGGATACTCCTTCTGTCCTGTCTTGGGAGTGTAGACTCTGACTCGCAGCCCTGAAGGGAGAGTCTCGTTCCTCACGTCAACAGAGTCATCTTTGGGGAGGGATTCGGGATTCCCGGCGAGAATCTTGCGGAAAGTGCCAAGAGTCTCAGGTGTCAGCTCAAAGTGTGGTACAGCCTTCAAGCCTTCACGGAGTTCGGGGTGAATCATGTCGTCGAGATTCCACGGGGCAATTTCTCCTGCTGATGACACGCCCGCAGTGAGAGCAACAGCCAGCAGTAACGCGCAAATTTTCATCATAGCAATCATTCCTTCCGTCAAAAAAAAAGCAGCCCCCCAATTCTGAGAGACTGCCGCAAATCTTTATGCCTCAATCGGGATTTCTGCCTCATCCTGTCTCGGCCATGTCGCCGTCCACGTCCTGACAGGAAGCCCCCAGATGTTGATGAACCCGACCG
The DNA here is from genome assembly GCA_017446055.1 of Synergistaceae bacterium. GTDB lineage: Bacteria > Synergistota > Synergistia > Synergistales > Aminobacteriaceae > JAFUXM01. The sequence continues at coordinate 8,960 of JAFSRQ010000051.1, forward strand.
CCGCCGAATGATCGAACGTATCACCCTCCGAGTATGTCGCCAAATCATGACGGTAAATGCTCTTGGCCGTCTTCATCCCTCTCACAACGCACTGACCCTTGAACAGTCTCATCTTCACCGTGCCGTTCACATACCTCTGCGTGTCATTCATGAAGGCGTTGATTGCATCGCGTAACGGCGAGAACCAGTAGCCCTCGTAAGTCAGCTCGGCAAATCTCACCTCAAGCTCGCGCTTCGTCTTCAGAACCTGCTTGTCCAGCGTCAATGTCTCCATCGCCCTGTGAGCCGCAAGCAGCACCGTTGAGCCGGGACACTCGTAGCACTCGCGGGACTTGAAGCCCACTAGCCTGTCCTCTATCATGTCGATGCGTCCTATACCGTGCCGTCCTGCTATTGCGTTGAGCTTCTGTATGAGCTCGACACCGTGCATCCTCTCACCGTTCAGCGCGGAAGGAAGTCCTCCCTCAAAGTCTATCTCCACAAATTCGGGAGCGTCCGGGCCTTCAAGAGGGTTGGCGGTCATCTCGTATGCGTCTTCAGGCGGCTCATTCCACGGGTCTTCGAGCATTCCGCATTCGATGGAGCGTCCCCAGAGGTTATCGTCCGTGCTGTAGGGTGATGAGGCTGTTGCGCGGACAGGGATACCGTGCTTGTTGGCGTACTCTATTTCGGCCTCGCGGGTAAAATGCCAGTCGCGAACCGGGGCTAACACTTTGATTTTGGGATTGAGTGCCGTTGCGCAGACTTCTATCCTGACCTGATCCTGTCCCTTGCCCGTGCATCCGTGTGCTACTGCTACTGCTCCTTCCTTGTTGGCGATGTCTACGAGGGTCTTTGCGATTAGGGGGCGTGAGAGTGCTGACACAAGCGGGTACGTCCCCTGATACATTGCGTTTGCCTTGAGTGCAGGGTAAACGTAATTCTCGGTGAACGTCTTCTTGAGGTCGAATATGTACGCTTTGACCGCGCCGCTGTGGAGAGCCTTTGACTTTGCCGCCTGAAGGTCAACGTCCTTCTGCCCTACGTCAGCAGTCATTGTGATAACGTCATAGCCCTGCTCTGTCAGCCACATTACTGCAACGGAAGTGTCAAGCCCTCCGCTGTATGCGAGTACCGCCTTGCCTTTTCTTTCCGGCATGTGATGATTTCCTTCTCTCATGAAATTTTCTTAGTGTATTATGATAATATCACACAGGATTTGAAGATTGGACTCGTAAAATCAGGAGGCTAATATATGGCGAATATAGGATTACTCATAGCTGGCGGCTCTGGGAGCAGAATGCACCAGGACATACCCAAGCAGTTTTTGACGGTTAACGAGCGTCCCGTGATTGTGTACACCCTTGAGGCTTTCGAGAAACACCCGGAGATAGATGCAATCGCTGTAGTCTGCATTGAGGGCTGGGAAAATGTCTTGTCGGCTTACGCAAAGCAGTTCAGCATCACCAAGCTCAAGCACATAATACCCGGCGGCAAAACAGGAATGGAGTCCATCAGAAACGGAGTCTTTGAGCTGGAGAAACATTACAGTGCAGATGATATAGTGCTGATTCACGATGCTATACGCCCGATGCTTTCGTCCGAGATAATCTCCGACTGCATACGAGTAGCCCAGAAGCACGGCAACGCTACAGCCGTAATCCCCTGCGCCGAAGCAATGCTTCAGACTGAGGACGGCAAATCAGCGTCAGGCAGCTACCCCCGCGACAAACTCAAGCGCACTCAGACCCCCCAGGCATTCAGGCTGGAGCTGATATGCTCTCTTCACAGGCGGGCAATTGAGGCTGGCATCACCAACTCCGTAGCATCATGCACGCTCATGGAGGAACTTGGTGAGACGGTCTACTTCTCGGCAGGCTCGGAGAAGAACATCAAGCTCACTACCGTTGAGGATATAGACATCTTCAAGGCATTGTTGCAGACTGAGAGAGCATCATGGCTGAAGTAGCCGGGATTTACGCCGGGGGATTGTGGCTGTCTGACATAGGACTCGTGTCGGCCTCACTCCCGGAGCTGGACTCGCTTGCGGGAAAATCTGTAGTCATCACGGGGGCAGGCGGACTTATATGCTCAACGGTAATTGACACTCTCATTCACTGGAATGAATCACATCATGGCCGGGACAGTATCAGAATCATTGCGGCGGGAAGAAACCGGGCAGGAATCGCAGAACGTTTCGGTGAGTTTTCCGGGCGCGGTTACTTCACCTTCATGGAGTATGACGCATTGAGCGCAGAAATTCCCCCTATCACTGCCGACTATGTCATTCACGGCGCGGGCAACGCTCACCCTTCGGCCATGTCATCAGAACCAGCAGAGACCATGCTGGCCAACATCACCGGGATCAACGCCATACTTAGAGCGTCAATGAATGCCGTGAAGCGTGTGCTCTACATCTCAAGCAGCGAGGTTTACGGCAGAAGGACGAACGGAAATACAGCACCTTTCACCGAGAATGATTACGGCTGTGTGGACATTCTGAATCCCAGGAGCTGTTACCCTGTCGCAAAAAGAGCAGCTGAGACTCTATGTTCGTGCTACGTGTCAGAATACGGAGCTGATGTCGTCATCGCCCGACCTGGACATGTATACGGCCCTTCAGCGTCGGCAAATGACAGCAGGGTATCCTCGGCCTTCGCGTATCTTGCGGCAAGGCATGAGAACATCATCATGAAGTCTGACGGTCAGCAGTTACGGAGCTGGTGCTACTCTCCTGACTGCGCCGGGGCAATCATCAAGCTGCTTCTCTGCGGGGAAAATGCGAACGCCTACAACATTCCCGGAGAAATCATGACTATCCGCGAAATGTCCGGGATTCTGGCTGAGGCCGGCGGTGTGAAGGTCATCCGTGAAGGAGCATCGGAGAATGAGAGAAGAGTCTTCAACCCTATGAATAATTCCTCGGTTGACGGGACAAAACTTGAGTCGCTTGGCTGGAAGAATATTTTTGACGCTAAGACAGGACTCACTCACACAGTAGACATACTAAGGCTAAGGAAGGTGTCCTAAGATTTGAGCAGTATCAATTTACGCAAGGTTGCTGTAGTCGGCTGCGGTTTCGTGGGAAGCGCGAGTGCTTTCGCGTTAATGCAGGCCGGATTGTTCTCGGAGATGGTTCTTATTGACGCTGACAGGGAGAAGGCAGAAGGCGAGGCTCTCGACATATCTCACGGTATGCCCCTAGCGAAACCCATGAAGATTTACGCGGGAGGCTATGATGACATATCTGACGCGGCGATAATCGTTGTTACGGCGGGAGCGAACCAGAAGCCCGGCGAGACACGGCTTGACCTAGTCCGTAAGAACGCGGCAATCTTCAAGTCAATCATGCCGGAAATCTCGAAGCGAAAGTACAAGGGAGTAATTCTCGTTGTCGCGAATCCTGTCGACATTCTCACGTACATAGCCGCCAAGTATTCCGGGCTTCCGTCAAAACGAGTCATAGGCTCCGGGACAGTACTCGACACCGCGAGGCTGAAGTACCTGCTCAGTGAACATCTCAGCGTGGACAGCAGGAGCATTCACGCATACATCATCGGGGAGCATGGAGACAGTGAGTTTGCGGCGTGGTCAAGCGCGAATGTGTCAGGAGTCCCGCTCTATGATTTCTGCAAGATGAGGGGACACACAAACTTTGAGGAGGCAACACGCAGGATAGAGTCTGACGTGAGGAACAGTGCCTACGAGATAATACGGCGGAAACACGCGACGTACTACGGTATAGCTATGTCGGTCAAGAGAATATGCGAGGCGGTAATCCGTGATGAGAAATCCGTTCTGGCTGTGTCGAGCGTTATGGATGACGTTTACGGAGTCGAGGATGTCGCGCTGAGTATGCCCGCTATTGTCGGCAAGGACGGAATAGAGGACTTGATACCTGTAAGGCTGAGTGTTGACGAACAAAGAAAGCTCAGAGAAAGCGCGCAAGTCCTCAAGGAAGCAGTAAGAAGCGTAATATGATGAATGATTATCCCCCTTACCGCAAAGGCGAGGGGGACATTACTCACAGCAACGTAACCAGCTAATAGCCGTCATCATCTCAGGGGAAAACGCAGACGCTCAATCATTCACTTCACCGCAAAAGGACAAGGGGACATTTCACGCAGCAAACGCAACGGTACACATCATCTCACGGTGGGAAACACTGACGCTCAATCATACACTTCACCGCAAAGGACAAGGGGACATTTCACGCAGCAAACGCAACGGTACACATCATCTCACGGTGGGAAACACTGACGCTCAATCATACACTTCACCGCAAAGGGCAATGGACTATCACGCAGCAAACGTAACAGTACTCATCATATCAGGGGAAAAACGCAGACGCTCAATCATTCACTTCACCGCAAAAGGACAAGTAGACTATCACGCAGCAAACGCAACGGTAACATCATCTCAGGGGAAAACTCAGAGGCTCAATCATTCACTTCACCGCAAAGGACAAGAGGACATTCACGCAACAAACGCAACACTACACATCATCTCAGGGGAAAAACTCAGACGCTCAATCATTCACTTCACCGCAAAGGACAAGGGGACATTTCACGCAGCAAACGCAACGGTACACATCATCTCAGGGGAAAAACTTAGACGCTCAATCACGCATCACCGCAAAAGGGCAAGAGAACTATCACGCAGCAAATTAACGGTACACGTCATCTAACGGGGAAAACTCAGAGGCATAACATGATGAAAATTATCCCCCTCACCGCAAAGGGCAAAGGGGGACAATTCTCACAGCAGAACAGGAATGATTCTAGTGTTCACGAAATCAACTATGCTTCCTCCGAATATCCCGGTCAATACAGCTCCGGCACTCAGCAAAAGCAGAGGCACAATCATTTTCAGCGGCAATAACTTGAACGGAACAACACGCGAATAGTCGTAATCATCTCCCGGGAAAAACGCATCCGTAACAATCGGCAGAAGATACCCCGCCGTCAGCAGCGCGCTCACCATTAGTATCACAATCCCGAACATGCCGAAATTCCCCAAGCCTAACGCGCCCGCGGCCATGTACCATTTCGCCGTGAAGCCTCCCGTAACAGGAAGCCCTATGAGTGAGACCGAAGCCAGAGCAAAACATGTCATCGTTATTGGGAGTTCCTTTCCCACGCCGCGCAACTGGTCAGCGTAGTGGTAGTTCGCGCCCTGGAACGTGAAGTAAATCACAACGCCCGCGCTCAGGAACAGGCAGCTTTTCGCCATAGCATGAGCCGCAATCTGTAGCACCGCCCCTCGAATCCCGTCAGGAGTCAGAAGCATCATCGCAAACACAACGTAGGAGACCTGACTCACGCTCGACCACGCAATTCTCTTCTTCAGGTGAGGCTCTATGTACGCCATCATCGAACCGGTGAAAATCGTCAAGAGTGCCATGCAGAGAAGGGCTGTCTGAACCCAAGTCCCGCGCAAAAAGTCATCGCCCACAACGTAATACACTACCCTGAACATCGCGATTACCCCCGCTTTCGTGATGAGACCTGAGAGTACCGCGCTTGCCGGAGTCGGTGCTTGGGGGTGGGCTGTGGGAAGCCATGCGTGAAGGGGGACAATTCCGGCTTTTGCCCCGAAGCCCACAAGAGTCAGGAATGTTACGGTCAGAAGCATATTCTCGTGATGCTCGGCGGTTATCCGGGCCATGTCCAAGACTCCGCCGGGCGTGAACTCCATCGACACACCGTAAACCTGGAAGAAGAAGAATCCTCCCAGTGCCAACGCCGCGCCAGTGAGCGAGTAGAGAAGGTATGAGATTGTAGCACGGATTGACTCGCGTTTCTGTGAGTGCATGACCAGCGGGAGAGTCATAAACGTCATAAGCTCGTAGAACATGTAGAGTGTCAGCAAATTTCCCGCGCTCGCAACGCCGATCAATATCCCGAACGTAGACAGGAAGAACGCATAAAATCTGTCGACAGGAGGCCGCCTCCTCAGATACTCGAAGGCATAGAGCGTAACCAGAGGCCATATGAACGCCACCAAGCACGAAAACGCCCGGGCCGGGTAATCCATCCTGAACGCAATAGAAAGCGTGTCAGTTATCCGCCACAAGGTTACAGCCCCGCCGTCAGTCAGAATTGCCGCCCCGAATGTCATTAACGAGGTCAGGAATGTCATAACGCCGACGTAAATGTGCCTGTCCTCGAAGATTGGCCGCGAGAATAGAGCAAACCCCGTGAATATCGGAAAGAGTATCGGTGAAAGTATCAGTATTGCTCCGCTCGTCATAGTACGTTCACCCCCCGTGTAATCAGCCTGAGCAATGGAACGCAGAACAGTCCCAAATAGAAATTCAGCGCAAGGAATACGAACATTGAGAGCTTGTATGAGAGTGTCGGAGACGGGGCGGTGAAATTTCTCTGAGCGTCCTTGTTGCGAGTCAGAACCACGATAACCGCAGGGACGTAGTATAACGCATTCAGCACCGAACTAGCCGCCAGTGCCGCCAACGCCCACACAACCGCGCTGTGATCGAATGACGCAAGAGTCAGGCTCAACTTTGACGCAAACCCAGCGAATCCCGGAATGCCCATCATCGAGCACGCTCCGGCAATCAGTCCGAGTCCTGCCCAGATGTTCACGTAGAACGTACCCATGAGAGCGTGAAGACCCTTCTTGTGCCCGGCGGCGTTGCTGAGTCCTCCTGCGGCGGTGAAGAGCATCGGCTTCACACAGGCGTGAACGATAATGTGGAGACATGCCGCGGCGATTCCTGCTGTAGTGTTGAGGCCGACTCCCATGAAGATATAGCCGACCTGCGCCACGCTTGACCACGCAATCATACGCTTCACGTTCTTCTGCCTCAATGCGTGAACCGACCCCATAATCATGGCCGTAATCCCAAGAATGAATATCACAGTGTCCATCCTCAGAAGGTGTATCACGTCAAGACCGAACACCCGGTAGAATATTTTGATGACGGTGAATATATGACCCTTCAGCACGAGTCCCGACAATATTGCGCTCGATGCGTTTGTTGACGAGCCGTGAGCATCCGGTAGCCATGAAGCGAAGGGGTACAGCGCGCTCTTTATCGCAAGCCCGGCGGTAATCAGAGCTAGTGAGACCGTCAGAGGCATCATGTATCTTCTAGTCGCTACAAGCTCGGTGATTGCCCTGTGCATGTTCTGCATGAGAAGATGACCAGTCAAATCATACAGCAGGCATATAGCTATCATGACCAGTCCCGAACCCACGAGGCTCATAACGAGGTAACGCAACGCGGCTCTTGCTGTCTCCGGGCCTTCTTTCACGGCGACAATCGCGCACGCGGCAATCGTGTTGATTTCGATGAAGACATAAGCGGTGAAAAGGTCATTTGTGTACGTGAGAGCCAGAAGCGAGGCCGTCAGCAAATTCACGAGGACGCAGAAAATGTTGCGGCGTTTCGGGGCTATGTCCTCAGCTGTTGATGAGAAGTTCCCTGTGAGAGACAAGAGCATTGCCACGCAGAAGACGAGCGATAACACAGCCTCCAGAGGCCCGGCGCGAAGCTCATTCCCCCAAGGCGCGGGAAAATGCCCCATCGGGAAATTGAAGCTCACAGTCTGACTCCCTGACGTTAAGGCGTAAAGGAGGTATGCTGACATGAGACCGACAAATCCGACAGCGAGGCACGACAATTTTTCGGGGAGTCTGTTCTTGTTTGGGACTAACGGCGTTATTATGGCCGCAATCATCATGACGAATATGCTGACGAAAGGAATGTTGTACGCGAATGTTCCTGTCATGACAGCACTTCCTCTTCCGCCTCGTCAACAAGGGCTTCTATTTTCGCCTGCTCCTCAGTCATCTTCATCAGTGCCTCGTCAATGTTCAGAGTCCCGTAACTCTCGTAAAGTTTCAGCGTCAGTGCCAGAGCGAACGCCGTAACACTCACGCTCACGACAATACCCGTAAGAACCAGCCCGGCAGGAACAGGATTAACGTAGACGGAAGGAGATGTTACCCAGCCCCCCGCGCCGTCAGCAATGAGAATAGGAGCAGCTCTTCCCTCAACGTAACCTTTTGCCGCGAGGAAGAGATATACCGCCGTATCCATGATGTTGAGACCGATAATCTTCTTGATGAGGTTGCGCTGTAGAAGAAGGTTAGTGAGTCCTATTCCTGAGAGAATTACTGCGGCGGCCTCGTAATGGTTGAGCAATAATTTTTCGAGCATGTCTAAATATCCCCCTCGCTGAACAAGGCATAAAATCCATACAATGTCCCGGCAACGATTAACCCAACGCAGATGTTGAGAGGCAGAATGAGTCCTGCGCTGAGGATGTCGCCGATTGTGCCTTTGGGTATGACTGAGTGAATGTGATTTGCTCCCGTGAAGAACGAGTAGCCTTTGGAGAGGGCGTAAATCATGAGAGCTGTTGAGCTTGAGACTATGAATGTGCGTTCGCTGAAGAAGTCGTGAACCCTGCCGAAACCGTAAGCATTAGCCGCGAGTATCAATGCTGTACTGAGGATTGCGCCCCCGGAAAAACCTCCGCCGGGTGAAAGATGTCCGTTGATGACGACTACGCAGCCCATCATGAGGATTGCGGGGATTGAGAGTGTAGCCACACCGCGGAGAATAGCGTCGTCTCGCCTTACAGCATGGAGGCTCAATTCTGGAGGAGCTCTGTTGCTGTGTCCTGCCTCCCCTGCGCAAGGTGAGGGTAGGGCGGGGTCGTCTACCTTGTTCCTGCGTGAAGCTCCCAGTAACATTAGCACACTCACAGCCGCCGTGAAGAGCACTGCTGACTCGCCGAAAGTGTCGAAGGCTCTGTAGTCGAGAATGAGTCCGGCAACGATATTCTGCGCACCTGTCTCGCGTCCTCCGTGCTGGACGTAACGCTGAATCACTTCATTGTTGGCGGGGTTGCGCTCATGGCCGAAGGGTGGAAGCTCCGCGACTGTTGCGAGAAGAAGCGAGACTATCACGAGGCATGTTGCGACACTCAGCCCGGCGTAAAGCACAGAGAAGAGGTGAAGCCCGTGAATCTCGACCCACTGGGAATAACGCTCCTTTATGGTTGCCTCGTGGAAGCGGGAATATTTGTCCTCCTGCTTCTGCGTGAAT
>JAFSRQ010000052.1 GCA_017446055.1 Synergistaceae bacterium
ACAGCGTAGTTGCCGCCCATTCCCTGGGGGCCGAGGCCGATTGCGTTGATTCCGTCCTCAAGGAGCTTCTCCATTTTCGCGGCTCTCTCGTTGGGGTTGTGCGAGCCGATGGGACGCATGAGTGCCTTCTTCGACAGGAGCGCGGCAGTCTCAACCGATGTAGCCACACCCACGCCGACAAGGAGCGGGGGACATGCGTTGAGTCCGTAAGTTGTCATCCTGTCGAGGACGAATCTTGTGACTCCCTCGTAGCCTTCACCGGGCATGAGAACCATCGCGTGTCCCGGAAGAGTGCATCCCCCTCCGGCCATGTACGTGTAAATCTCGCACTTGTCCGAGTGAGGCACTATGTCCCAGAAAACAGTGGGAGTTCCTTTGCCGACATTCTTCCCCGTGTTGTACTCGTCGAAAGTCTCAACCGAGTTGTGGCGTAACGGTGTCTCGAACGTTGCCTTGATGACAGCTTCCTTCAGCAACGCTTCGAGGTCATCGATGAGCGGGAATTTCGTACCGCACTTCACCCAGAACTGAAGCACTCCTGTATCCTGGCATGAAGGCCTGTCCAGCTTCACGGCGAGCTCCTGGTTCCTGAACATCGTATCGTAGATGACTTTGGCCATAGGGCTGTCTTCTTTCGCGCGGAGCTCCTGCAATTTTGCGATGACATCATCAGGCAGCTTCTTGGCTGTGTGTCCTACGAACTTTGCGATCATGGCCGTCATTTTCTCGACCTGATTCATAGAATGTTTACCCCCTTTGTGTATGTCTATATTATGCCGCCGGTAGGAAGCCCGCTAAGCGGGGAAGAACGGGAACGCCCACGGCAGTAATATCATGCTGATGATTGTTGCTATGACGATCAGCGGCAGTCCTGACTTCACGTAGTCCATGAACCTGTAGTCCCCGGCACCCACGACCATTGTGTTGGCGGGCATCCCGATTGGTGTTGCGTATGCGCATGAGCCGCCTATGACGCAGGCCATGAGAACAGCGCGGGGGTCAGCGTTCATCCCCTGAGCGATTGATAGGCAGATAGGAGCCATGAGCGCGGTAGTAGCTGTGTTGCTCATGAAGTTTGTCATCACACAGCAGAGTATGAACACGACGAACGTGAACATTGTCGGTGAAGGATTGCTCCCTAATGCGCCTATTACAGTCTCAGCTATGAGCTTGCCCGCCCCTGTCTTGTCGAGAGCTGTTGCGAGGGAGAGTGTCCCGCCGAAGAGGAATATTGTCTTGAGGTCAATGGACTTCAGCGCGTCATCCTCGGAGATTACGTTGAAGAGTATCAATAGTATCGCGCCTACACAGCCCACAACGCTTAACGATATTCCTATCTGTTTCTCGAATATCATTCCCAGAAGTGTAGCCACGAGAATCACGAGGGATAACGTCTTCTTCCACTGGGGAACGCCGGAGAAGTCTTTTGCTGTGTCGAAAACTCCTTCGCCTTTGGGGTCATGATTGGGGAGAAGGTAGAAGCCTATTGTCGCGTAAAAGAGTATGCCGACTATGAGGATAGGGAGTCCTACAATCGCGTACTCAAAGAAGCCGAAGGTGGGAAGGCCAGCGTTGTTGAGTGTGCTTTGTGCTATCATGTTGCCGGGTGCGCCTATTAGGGATAGGTTGCCGCCCATTGCAGCCGCGAAGACTAGGGGCATCAGAAGCCTGGAACGCTTGAACCCTGACTTTGCGGCGATCCCGATAACAACCGGGATAAGTATTGCCGCTGTTCCTGTGTTGGACAATACCCCGCTCATCAGTCCCACGATTGTCATTATCGCGACTATGAGCATTCTTTCACTGCTGGCGAACTTGGTTACGATGCCGCCGATTTCGTTTGCCATTCCCGTCTCGAACAATGCCCCTCCAACAATGAACATTGCCACGAAGAGAATAACGTTGCTGTCAATGAAGCCGGAGAAGGCCGACTTCATGTCCAGCACCCCGGTAACTACGAGGCCGACGCACACGATCATGGCCGTCAAGCCGAGAGGGATTTTCTCGGTTACGAACATGACGATGGCGAAGGCGAGGAAACAGAGGGTAATAACTGCCGGACTCATGTGAACAATCACACTCCTCATGAGATAATAATATATAATCTGAGATAATGTATCCAGTTGGAATAACAATATGATAAACATAAACTGTCTAAATGTCAACGTGGTATGTGCGAAATATTTTGCGCGGCGGTTTCAGGTGTAACGTGTGAGCATTATGTGATGGCGCATCGCCGGGAAGGCTCATTCAGTGTCATAGTATTTCGGTCAGTGGAATATATTTTAGTGTCCGGCTTGGGGGACTTCTTTGTGTTGTCGTCCGCAGTCCAGTCAATAGTCTGACATGTGGAATGACTGCTTATAGTCCGGGCAATGCTCGCGAATGTTCTTTACGCTCATTCTGATTACGGCAGTCCCAGCGTTTTCATGCAAGCGCAAGAGTTTAACCGCTTCCTTAAGCATATAAGCCCGTCTGTAAACCGTATACCGGGCGTGTTTCACGTCAAAGTCAGCAGCAAGTTCCCGAAGACAGCGTCAATTTTCCCGGAGTCACGCATACGTACGACAAGTATACTTCTGTGATAGTGCCGATGATTTTCCGCCTAAGAGCAGCTTTGACGGTCTCAATCAATGCACGGTGAAAGTCCGTCTGTCCTATGCATGATGAGAGGGAGAACAGCATTCCGCCATTACAGCCAGAGGGATATTTTACGAATGAGCCTTGAGAATTACATGTAACTGCGGCAATGATGAGCTGTCGAATTTCCTGCTCTGCGCTTCGAGTATTACTTGCTGGAAAGGTAACAAGGGATTGTAACTAGTGGCGGTCCCAGCGGGATTCGAACCCGCGTCGCAGCCTTGAAAGGGCTGTGTCCTTGGCCTCTGGACGATGGGACCCGGTTATGAGTGGTGAATCGCGCGGGACTTGAACCCGCGACACCCGGATTAAAAGTCCGGTGCTCTACCGACTGAGCTAGCGATTCATGATGTCAACCTGCAAAGCAACGAGGGGTATTATATTATCGCCGTCCGAAAAATGCAAATCACATGTTATCATTCTTTCAGCAATCTCAAAAGTTCAGGGGGCTAATATGACAGCTCTAACCGAAATCATCATTGACGGCGTAAAAATCTGGCGGTGAAATTATTGCCGCTGTTATGCTTGGTATAGCGTTCGGGTTATTTCCGAGCCTGAGAAAACTATTCAGGAAAAAGGACGAGGCAAACGAATAAGCAAAGCAGCAGATTGAGGAAGTTCAAAACGTCCTGAACCAGACATTACAGCAAAGTCAGAAGATGAAATCCGTAAACGGCTCTAAATCCTCCAGAAGGAAGAACAGCAGCTCGCCAGCCTCAAAGATACTATGAAGCGTTACAGAATATTCAATCCCAGACAGAAGCAGATTGAGGAACAGCGCAGGGAATAAGAACGTGTAAAGGCGGAAATTCAGCGCAAGCCGGAGGAATTGAGGCAGGAAGAAGGATGCAAGCCAGAAGAAACACGGAAGAAAGCAGAGTTAGAACGCCAGCGTCAGGAAAAACTCAGGGAAGAAGAACGGTTAAAGGCAGAGATTGAACGCAGGCAGAAGGAAATCAAAGAAGCTGAAGCCCGGAAAGCTGAAGAGGAACGGAAAAAAAGCAGAGGCACAAAAGCAGCTTGATGAACAGCGGAAGAAAGTTCAGAAAGTATCACAGCCTGCCGCGCAACTCTATGAACAAGGCAAGAAGTATCATGTGCTAAGAATTGAGATGAGACTTTCAAGTACAGTTACAGGAAACTTGTAAAAAGTCATAAATATAACTCTTATGTTCCCTTGCTCGTTCACCGCGCCCGCTTTCACGATGTCCTGCTGCTTGCGTTTGGTATGACGCTCCAGAGCCATTTGACCCCTTTCCGGGCAATGTCCCGGTACAAACTGCCTGCTTATTGAAAGGCTGAACATTTTACGGACAGAACCACAAAACAGCTTGGGGATTATACAATCAGCAAGCCGGAAACATAAAGTTTATTTGCTGATATTCCTGCAAGCGGTTTTCACTCCTTTCTAAGAATTATAAATTTTTTGTCAGATGTTACTCAGCCTTCTTCCTGCCGCTGAACTGGGACACGCTGACGCACAATAGGAGTAGTCCCTAAAGACTATAAGAAGGCAGAAAATGGTATGTAAAGCCGATGAGTGGGATATGTCCTGACGTTAAACGTGTCCTCGTCCGTCTCTTGCGCGAGAGCAGTCAATGCCGTATCACCGTCAGGAAGTTTTGTGCTGGCCTGCCCGACAAGAGATGCATCACGCGCAATATCCCCTAAAGACCCTCCGAGCAATTCTACGGCAGCGGTATCATCACCGATATTCACTCCTGAAAGTGCCGCGCCGCAAGGGATAATACTGCCGTCCTTTTCTTGACGAGTTCAGGCTGGGCAACAATGCAAGACTCGTTAAGCATATCATGCCTGATTTCCGAAAACGCACGGTACGTCTCATTCTCAATGGGAAAAATCGCAGTAATCACGTTTCCCGCCAGTGTCATTGCCTTCGAGAAAAGCTATCCCCGCGCTTATGAGCCTGTTTATTTTGCGGCTTAAGACTATCACGCTTCCCGCAATACTGGATAAGCAGTCCCGTTAAAGCATTAGTGCAAAAGTCCGCAAGTATATCCTCACTATCTCCATTGCCTGAAGGTGAATCTGTCCAATGCCTTAGACAAAATATTGTAATTATCGGTTACCCTCCTGATGAACAACTCCACTGCGGAATCAGAATCTTCTGCCGCCGCAAATTCAGAACGTATATTATTAATCTCCCGTTCAAAGCTCCATCTCATAACATCAATAATATCCTAAGAAGTATTTGCAGAAAGTCTGACGCAAAATCCCGTAAACCCCAGTGATTTTCTGAACGGTAACTCTATCAGAGCCGATTCGAGCAGCTTCAGACAACCACGCACAGCAATTCTCGTTCCTGTAATCTGCATTGTTCACTACTTATAGCGAGTCAGCATATCCTCCATACTGCGCAGAATATGACCCCTCATAGCCCTTGACGCGCCGTCAGCATCGCTGGCCTTGAGCATCGAGAATATCACCTCATGTTCAGCCTGTGATTTTCTCGCGTACTCGTTCTTTGTCGTCCGCAGTCCCATCGATAAGCCGTTCCACAGCTCACTAAGCATGTTCACCAGCCGCGTATTCCCGGACGCAAGCCATATGTTGTAGTGGAATGACTGGTTGAGGTCGCCGTAATTCTCAGCTCCCGAACTCACAAGATGACTCACACAGCGTTCAATCTCTGACAAGTCAGCTCCCTTCTCGCACACAAGACGACACGCTTCAGCCTCCAGAGCCGCGCGTATCTCGTAATGCTCGCGTATATTCTTCGGACTCATCCCAAGCACTACCGCTCCCCTGTTCTGCGCAAGCTCAATCAGTCCGTCCCGCGCAAGAATCTGGAACGCTTCCCTGACAGGCGTAACTGAGATTCCGAGTGCCTTTGCCGTAGACTCAAGCGTAAGCATCTCACCCTGCTTTATGCTCTGCGAGATTATAGCCTCACGCAATGATGCCGCCGCCTGTTCACGCACTGGCATTAGCTTTACGGGTCGGAGGTTAAGCATGTGATGTTTTCCCCTTTCTTATGCGCATGAACTCACGCGACAATACTTCAGTGTACACCGCGAAGCATGGCCGCAGTATTTCCATGTCCAGCGGATATTTCACGGTCTCAAGCAAATTCCCGAACACAGCATCAATCTGTGAGACATTCCCGCATTCCCTCAGAACAAAAGGCACGTATACTTCCGTGATTGTCTCCAGGAATTTCCGTCTCAATGGCGAGTCTGTATGCTGGCGGATAGCCCTGTGGAAGTCTGTCTGTCGTCCGCACAAGGAGAGGGCATGTATATTTTCAGCGGCAAGAGACTTTATAGCTTCGGCCTCAATTATCCCCATGTCCGTGAAGACTGCCCGTATATATCCCTCGTCAAGGCTTGCGATTCTCACGTGCTGTCCCGGTATCCTCTCGATGAGGCCCTGGTATTCGAGTGCGATAAGTGCTTCGCGAACTGGCATCCGTGAAACCTCAAGAGACACGGCAAGCTCGGCCTGAGTGATGATTATTCCTCCCTGAAGGTCGCCTGAGAGTATTGCTTCCTGTAAGATTTCGAGCGCGCTTCCTGATTTATATTTCTTCCTGAGTTCTATCATGATGAGAAAAATTGTATCCATTCTTGCCCATTCTGTAAACCTAACATAAATGATCAGGAAATCTCACGGCCATTCACGAAATGAGGCACTTGCGGGAGTGTGCTGCTTGAGGAAGGCTCGAAGGCATCAGCGCAGTCCATATACTAGACCTAGACACAGGGACTCTTTCAGGGTGGACTGACACGCCATAATGTTTATCGGGGTTGCGGAAAAAGTAATCCTGCGCTAAAATTTCTCCCGTCAAGCTCCCGCGGATGTAGTTCAACGGTAGAGCGTCAGCTTCCCAAGCTGAATGTTGCGGGTTCGAATCCCGTCATCCGCTCCAATAACATGAAATCAACAAGGCTCTGTGATATTCACGGGGTCTTTTTTGTGCCTCAATGTTTGCCAGTTCAGCCCCCGTTGATATATACTAGCCTGCGATTTATCCCTACAAGCAACAGGAGGAATGTAATTCATGCGGGCAGTATTATCCGTAATTCATATCGTTGTGTCAGTCATGATGATTTTCGCCGTCCTCATCCAGCAGCGCAAGCAGGGCGGATTCAGCGGCGTATTCGGAGGCGGGACTCAGGCGGACACAGGACAGTGGCAGAGATTCACCAGCCTCACCAAGCTCACAATCATCCTCGCGGTCGTCTTCATGGTAACGTCATTCTTCATCGTCTTCCTGAATTAACACGCAAAGGAGAAATTCACAGTGATAGATTCCCTCAGAGATGCAACAGCCCTGAAGGTCAATCCCAATCGTCTCCGCAGTGCCTCACACGACGAAATAAAATCCGGCGCGACAACTGATATTTACTTCATCAACACACGCGATGTGCTACGTTCAGCCGGGAAACTCGACACACCAGTAACAGCAGAAATCTTCACACGCACAACCGGGATGTTCGCGGGACTCGGCGAGGTTTTCGAACTCCTGAAAGACTCCCCCGTCAAAATCGAAGCCCTCCCTGAAGGCGAGTACTTTTCCCCGAAGGAAGTCGTCATGAGAATCACCGGGCCTTACGGGGCATTCGGCTACCACGAGACCAACCTTCTCGGCATTCTGTCCAGCTCATGCGCTTGGGCTACGGCGGCGCGTGAATGTGTCGAGGCGGCCGGGGGGAAACCTGTTCTCGTCTTTGGCGCAAGGCATCTTCACCCGGCAATCGCTCCCGTAATGGAGTCAGTGGCGGTGCAGTTCGGGGGATGTTCGGCGGCAAGCTGTATCATCGGCGCGAAACTGGCAGGCCGTGAACCGTCAGGCACAGTCCCACACGCGGCAGTGCTGATTATGGGCGACACCCTGAAACTTGCGGAGGCGTATGATGCTGTAATGCCCCCTGAAGTCGGGCGGACGTTCCTTGTCGACACCTATCATGACGAATGCGAAGAGGCTTTGAGGCTTGCGCGGGCTATGGGTGAGAGGCTCGGTGCGGTCAGGCTTGACACTCCCGGCGAGAGGGGCGGAGTCACCGCGGCATTGGTGCAGGAGATGCGCTACCGTCTCAATCACGAGGGCTTCAGCAAGGTCAAAATCGTAGTCTCAGGCGGACTCAACCCGGAGAGGATCAAGCTGCTTGCTGAGGCTGGAGCGGACATTTTCGGCGTGGGAAGCTACATCGCTCATGCCGTCCCAATGGATATGACGATGGACCTGAAAGTTGTTGACGGGAAAGATGTCGCAAAACGTGGCAGGCTTCCGGGCATCCTTGAAAACAGGCGGCTTGTTGCGGTAAAATAGCCCGGTATGCGGACAAAGCCCCCGTTCGCACAAAGAATCTTTCAGGAAGGAACAATCACAACATGACAGGCAGCAGTTCATACCTTGCCAAACCGGGCGAGGTAGACAGGAAATGGTACATAATAGACGCGGCTGACAGGTCAATCGGACGGCTTGCGGCGGTAATCTCGCGCATGCTCACGGGCAAGAACAAGCCCACATACACCCCCCACGTTGACACAGGCGACTACGTGATCGTCATCAACGCGGCAAAAGTCAGGCTGACAGGCAACAAGGCTTCCCAGTCGACATGGCACTATCATTCCGGGCATCCGGGCGGCTACAAGTCGCGGACATGGGGAGACCTCGTGAAGTCAAAGCCGGCAGAGTTATTCCGCCACGTCGTGAAGGGAATGCTCCCCCGCAACAGGCTGAAGTATGAGAGCAAGCTCAAGGTCTACGCAGGAGCAGAACATCCCCACGCGGCGCAGAATCCCGTAACACTCAACGTATAAGGAGGAATAATTCAGATGGTAGACGACAAATATATATGGGGAACAGGCCGCAGAAAGAACGCTTTAGCCCGCGTGAGAATCTGCGCAGGCACGGGTGAAATCAAGATTAACGGCCGCGAAGTGGAAGAGTATTTCCCGCGCTTGATATGGCAGTCGCAGGTGTACCAGGCACTCAAGACAGCAGGCGTTGAGGGAAGGGTTGATGTTTTCGTGAACGCTTCAGGCGGCGGACTCACAGGTCAGGCAGGAGCGGTGAAGCTGGGACTTGCACGCGCACTCATCAAGCTGAATCCCGATTACCGTCCGGCACTCAAGAAGGAAGGACTCCTCACCAGAGATCCGAGAATGGTTGAGCGCAAGAAGTTCGGCCAGAAGGGCGCAAGAGGAAAGAGGCAGTACTCGAAGCGTTAATCGTGAAGGAAGAAAGTTATTCCCCCGGTCAGAGAAGGCCAGGGGAATTTTTTTGCCGGGCTGTGCAGGTGAGAGAATGAGGACGAGAAAACGAAGAAGGCCGCCAGAGTTCAGGGAACATATACGTATGCTTACGCTGATGGATAACAACTTCATGAACGCGGCACTCAGTAACAACATTCCGTGCGTTGAGGAAATGCTGAGGGTTATTCTGAAGAAGGATGACCTTGTCGTGAAGAGGGTGCAGACACAGAAAAGGCTTCAGGGATTCAGCCGTTCACTGTGCCTTGATGTTTACGCTGAAGACAGCAAGGGTGTCCGCTATAATATAGAAATCCAGAATGCTGACGATGGAGCAGACCCTAGGCGCGCGAGGTTTCACGGAGCAATGATAGACGTACATTCGCTGAAGGCCGGGCAGAAATTCTCGGAGCTTCCTGAATGCTACGTGATATTCATAACCCGCAATGATGTGTTAGGTCTTGGCCGGACAATATACACGGTACACAAGTATATTGATGAGGTGTTAGAGCCGTTTGATGACGGATCGCACACGATATACATCAACTGTTCGGCGGAGAATGACGGTTCAGAGATATGGAAGCTCATTCACGATTTGCAGTGTACAGACGCGGAAGAGATGTACTTCCCCAGGCTTGCGGAGCGTGTGAGTTTCCTGAAAGGCGCAGAAGAAGGAGGGTGTGAATCAATGGACAACTACTTTGAGGAGTGGAAGAACAAGGAAGTACAGGCTGCCGAGAAAAGGACTGCGAAGCGTAGTGCGGAAAGCA
Organism: Synergistaceae bacterium; assembly: GCA_017446055.1. Lineage (GTDB taxonomy): Bacteria > Synergistota > Synergistia > Synergistales > Aminobacteriaceae > JAFUXM01. The sequence goes on from JAFSRQ010000052.1 coordinate 9,630, forward strand.
TTGCGCGCAAGTGTCTGGAAATTGGCAAGATGACGCTCGAAGACATCGCAATGGCTACAGGTCTGACACTCAAGCGGGTTCAGAGACTGGCGGAAACTCTGTAGGAAGAGGCAAACGCTATGGGGTATTTTGAGGAGTGGAAGAACAAGGAAGTACAGGCCGCCGAGAAGAGGACTGAGAAGCGTAGTGCGGAAAAATTTGCGCGCAAGTGTCTGGAAATCGGCAAGATGACTCTCGAAGACATCGCAATGGCTACAGGTCTGACACTCAAGAGGGTTCAGAGACTAGCGGAAACATTATAGAGCCGCGATAATTTTTGCCCTGCCGGATAAATTTCTGACAGGGCAAGTTTTTACTCCGTCATTGCCTCAAGCTGAAGCACCGTCTCACCCGCTCCGATTTCAGCGTGTTCATTGCCAGTGAACATGATTTCTGCTTCCATACCAGTTGACGCTACTACCGATGTCAGTATCTTCCTCACGTTTTCGTCCGACTGTGCGAGTATTCCCTTCTCCAGCTCATGCGCTCTCACCTTCTCCAGGTCAGCGTTCACTTCTCTGTTCTGGTCGTCAAGTTTCACGCTCGTGAATATTCCCGCGCTCTGGTCGTATACCTCGAAGCTGTGAACGTCCGCGTAAATGTCAAGTATCTCGCTGTGAGGGAGGGTGATTCTGACTCTGTTCACGTCAAAGCGTTCTGACACCTGAGCCTTCGACAGGTCGCAGCCGCATACTATCGTCCCGTAATACTTCAGCATGAACTTGCGCGTTGTTCCGGGAATGTTCATGTTGAGGCCGGGTATCTTCACTCCGTCCGAGAATGACACTATGGACTGGAATCTTTCGCGGATTGTCGCAAGCTCGCTCACGTTCTGTATGCCGGATAATATCGTTGTGCGGACTGAGCGGTTCTGACTCACCTTGCGCCTGAGAACAAGCATTACGTTTACTGTGATTGACACTGCGAGGGCTAACACTAAGGCTATTGCTGCCGTCAAAATATTTCTGCCTCCTGAAAATTTAGATGTCGCTAGATAATAGCATGACGGATTGCAATCTTCACAGGAAAATTTTACACTTGTCCTTATCCACAAAATTACGAGGAGGACTCTATGAGCGGAGAGAAAATCAGCGTGTGGCGAATGTTATTGTGGCAGTCAGGAAGGCTGGACAGCCCGGAGTTTGACTCTCACAGGCGGTTCATCTTCTGGGTATTCATGCTCGGTGTAACTATAGCTTCGGGGAACTTCACACGGTCAGCCGAAAATTTCCCCGGCTTCTCCGTGAACGCTGATGGACTTTTCTGGGATATGAAGATGTCAGCCCTTGCCGCAGTCTTGGCGGACTTGCTGCTCTGGGTTCTGCACAGGTTCAGGCGGACTCACTGCGCGGTGAAAGCCATCATTCTTGGGGCGGGGGCGTTGATGTTCGTTACGGACTTGTTCACGCTCTACTACTGGCACACGTCCTTCAACACTCAGATGCTCGATATTGTTCTTGTCTCGAATGTTCACGAGGGCTTCGAGTTCCTTGAGTCATACCTGACGGATTACGGCTTCCTCCTGTTCATGGCCGCCATTGCCGCGCTTCTCTTCATGCTGTACCGCCTGCGAAAAGCTGTGCTTGTGTTCATCGTCATCATGATTGCCGCCTCAGTCCCGGAAATAGTGATTAGCCCGCAGGTATTCAGCGTGTTCTACCTAACCCCCGACAACGCGCAATATCTCGGCATAGGACGAATCGCCATGATGACTCAGGAAGTCCGCGGGGAAATGAGCAAGTACCGCGCGCTTCTTGATGCAAAGCCGCAGAAAGTTATCCTCACCAGAAATGACTCCTCAATCCCTCACACAGTCTTCATACTCGGCGAGGCTACAGCGAGGCATCACATGTCGCTTTACGGCTACAACCTCCCTACAACGCCTAACCTTCTCAGGCGCAAACATGAGGGAGGATTCTATGTCTTCACCGATACAGTATCACCCCATTCCTACACGATAATTGTCCTGCAAAAACTGTTCAACTTCTACCGTTACGGCGCAAAAGGCGAATGGTTCACGTACACAAATATATTCAGCATTCTCCGTGAGGCGGGCTGTCATACTGTGTGGCTGACAAATCAGGAAGTGAGGCCGTATTATGACCCAAGAACTGTGTACTCTGGCGCGTGTGATTATGCTGGCTATGTTGAGGCAAAATACAACTGGGACTCAGGGACTGCGTATGACGGTGAGCTGTTGCCGCTTCTTGACGATGCCCTGAAAGAAAGCGCGGCGAGAAACTTTTACGTCATCCATCTCATGGGCTGCCACAACACTTACAGCAGGAGATACCCGCCTGAATACGCGAAATTCACCGCCTCAGACGAAACCGGGGGCTACGAGGGCATCACTGACAGCCAGAAAGCACACCGCGCAGAATACGACAACGCAGAGCTGTACAATGACTATGTTGTTGACCAGATCATACGCAGGTTCGAGGACAAGAACGCAATCGTGATTTACGTCTCGGATCATGGGCAGGAAGTCTACGATGAGGTGAACATCGCCACGCACGGAGGAGAGCTGCCCCGCCGGCACATAATCGAAGTCCCGTTCATCATGTGGTTATCGCCGAAATTCCGCGAGTCATACCCTGAACTTGAAGCCCGGATTGCCTCAAGTGTTGACAGGCCGTATATGACTGACGACATGATTCACACACTGCTTGACATAATGAGCATTGAGACTCCCGAATATGACCCGGCAAAGAGCATCATCAATCCCAAATTCGACTCCTCAAGGCCGCGCATATATTCCGGGATGCTCTACGACAAAGAGAACGGCCTCCATGCGCTACAGTAGCACCTTCTCCCGGCTGATCAATGCCTCGCGTTACTCCCTTGACGGTCTGCTTTATGCGCTGAGGTGTGAGCAGGCCTTCCAGTATGAAGCGGCAGTGTTTGTGATTATCTGCGCCGTGATTGTGGTGCTTGATGTCCCGGCTTTGCTGGCAGTGGTTCTCATCGGAGCGTGGATTATCGTCATGTGCCTTGAGCTGGTGAACAGTGCTGTCGAGAAAGCTTTTGACCTCATCAGCGAGGACTTCAGCCCGGCAATCAAAGCGGGAAAAGACATGCTTTCTGCGGCTGTATTCATTATGATATGCTTCAACGTGATTCTGTGGGTGATTGTCATTGTGATAATATAGGCAGAAATTCTCACGGGGGGAATCTCTCATAGACGCAAAGGAAATCATAGCCAGCCTTCACGAGTTGGGACTCGAAATCGGCGCGACACATGACGATATTCACTCGGCGTTCAGGAAACTGGCACGCGAGCTTCACCCCGATGTTACCGGGCAGAAGAACAGCGCGCGCTTCCAGCAGGTTACAGGGGCATATACCCTCCTGAAGAGTCTTGCGCCCGAAGAGCTGTCATCACTCACGCAGAATCTTCCCGGCCGCGAGAAAGCCCGCATACAGAAGGCAGAGCAGAAACGCCGCGAAGAGTCACAAAAGGCTGAACGGTCAGCAAAAATTGACAGGATAATCACGAGGTACGAGGCCGAGTTTCACGACTACTGCGAGAACAGGAAATCAGGCAGCGACTCAGACATGAAGGCAATAATCCTCCGCATGAAGTCCGGCAGGCCCGGTGTCATCAACGCCGCCCTGAAACATTCAGCCCCGTTCGCCAACAGAGTCGACTTCCGCAAAGCCTTGACCGAAATCCTGAAACGCTCCGAAATCGACCCGACAACCGCCGACATTGCCGCCTCTCTTCCGTTCGACAGCTCAACGCGGAAGGTTATAGCCCTCGACACTTCCGGGAACGCCGCGAATTTCCCCCCAGGTCTCATAATCAGCCTCATAGGCAATGACACTGACTCGATGGAAAGCATGCTGCTTCACGTTTCGCCGGAAAACGCTGCTGTGATATTGCGGAGGTGGCCTGCCGGGAAAGTCATGAATGACGGAATAATACGGACTCTCCTGGCCTCTGATGACATGAGGATACTTGTTCCGCTGCTGGGCGTTATCAGGACGAATTTCCCCCAGTCAGCAAAGAACCACAGGAAGCGCCTTCAGGAATTGGAGAATCATCCTACTGCCGCTGTCCGAGCTTGGTCAAGAAAATTATTGTAATCAGGAGGAATTATTGATGAGAAAAATTCTGTGCTTCATGGCCGTGTTAATGATGGCATCAAGTGCTTGTGCTGACGTTATGCCGCCTTATGTCGTTATCGGGAACGCTGAGAGTATTTCGGGCGGTAATGATTTCGTCTACATCAGCGAGAACGCCGGGCAGAATCTTGACGGCTCACCTGTCCCGGACATAACGATAACGGGTCATCTGCGCTCGACTCTCCCGGTAAGGCGCGGCAATGTCCCCTCACGCGAGAACAGCCTGCTGAATCCTAATGAGCCTGTAGAGATTACAGCGAGGGGTAACACTATAACTATTGCTGACTGGGGCGGTGATGATGTCTACTCGGTGAGGGTGTTTGACGCAAGGGGGGAGCTTGTCGAGGTAAATTCTGACGAGGACAGCAGGAAATTCCCGGTAACCGTGAACCTTACGCCGTCGCCGCAGGATTTCTACCTTGAGGTTATGCAGAAGGACATGAAGTATGACACCGACTCGGATCCGGAGTTCTGCTACGTTCTTCTGCGCATGAAGTCCGGCCATGACCCCGCTATAATCCGCCCGGACAAAGCCAGCACCGACCGCGCCGTGAAATCACGCACAGGCAGCCCCATTGACGCAATCAGCGAAATCTACAGGCGTTACAGGAAAGAGGCTGAGGACAACCCATATTAGCCGTGTCATAATATCCCGTAAAAGGAGGCAACATCCGTGAAGAGAGTTATAGTTCTTGCTGTTACTGTTCTTTTGTCGTGCGTATCGGCCTGCGCTGACCCTATGCCGGGCTTCTACGTGGCAAACATACGCTACATTTCCGGCGGCAACAGAGATGCTTACGTCAACATTGAGGACAGTAGCACCAAAGACTTCAAGGGAGGTAGCGTTGAGCTTCAGCCAATGGGGCGCGGTGCAGGAAGACCAGTTGCCTCAGGGAGAGTCCCAACAGCTAACGACAGGCTGATGAATCCTTCCGAGCCAATTGAGATAACCGCTAACGGGAACTCAGTAACCTTCCTGTTTGACAAGTACCAGTACACAGGGATAAAGCTCCGCATACTAGACAGCAGGGGAAAAGTTCTCGGATCAATGCCTGATGAGGATTCGCGCTTCACCCTGAAAGTGTCAGCAAAACCTGAGAATTACTATGTCGAGTCTGAAGACGGGGGACGTTACCGCTACTTCCTTCTGAGCATAAAATCCGGGCCTGAGGTCAAGCGTAACATGCCCTCCAATGTTGACATGGAGTCCGCACGCAGGCAGCTGGCTGTGTTTCAGGAAATCGAGCAGGAATACAGGAGGCAGCACTCAATCGGTGAGGATGAAGAGCTGTCCCAGTCCGATATGCAGAAGATATACCTGACCGTTCAGGAGCGTCTTTACGGCAAAGAAACAGCCCGCCAGCAGGAAATTGCGCAGGAAATCACGAACGCCTACATGAAGCGCAAAGGCATAACAGACCCGAACAAGCTCACACAAAAAGACTGGGAGAATATAGCGCAGGAAGTCGCAAAGAAACTTCAAGGCGATAACACCCAGCCCGTCAAGAAATCCACAACGAAGCGCAAGAAGTCCCGGTAACTCATTCAGACGGGGCAGGAGTCAGAACGATTCCCGCCCCCAGAAATTCACGCAGACACTTCCGAGCCGTCCATGACTCCCTTCTTCTGCATCCTAACCGCCAAGTCTTCCGCAAGATTCCTCATGTCCTCATCAGTCCATTCTTTTGACGCGCGCCCCCCTGTAACCCTCTGCATTGCCGTCTGAGCCGCTCCCGCATCCTGTCCGAACAAGTCCATGTAGCCCCGGTAAAGCCTGTTGATGGTGTTGCGTATGTCGTTGGCATCAGGTGGAACTTCCGCGCCCGTGTCGAGCCACCTTCGGAGAGTCTTCCCGGTCTCCTGGCTTATCGTGAACACCTGGCGGTCGAACAAGCTCGTCCTGTCTTTGCTGACCGTAACAGTATGCTCCATGCTGAGGTCAAACACTACGGTGAACTCGTAATCCATACCATCACGCTGGACTGGGGCGAGTCCTACCTTGCGTATCTCAGTCCTGCCCCTGTCGTTCTGGAGCTGGGCGTAATCGGTCTTGCTCCTCATGGTGGCTATGATGTGGCATTTTGACGCAAGCATTGTTTCAATGAGCCTGTTGTGCCACGGAGTAATCTTGTTCCATGCCGCATAGGAATTTCCGCTCTTCATGCTGTTGGTGAGCTGGCTGTGCATGTCAAGCAGTCCTCCTTCACCGCTCCATGCGTGAGATAGTGAGTCGATGATGAGAACGTCATAGCCTTCGTCTTCTGCCTCATGGATTGCCGCGAGGTATTTCTGTATGCTGTAGGGTGCTGTGAGGGTCTGAACGTCATAGTCGCAGATGTCAGAGTACAAATCCCCTGAGCCGTTCTCCGTGTCAATCATGGCTATACGGCCTCCGAGTCCCTGTGCTATCTGGAGTGCGCCGTAAGTTTTCCCCGAACCTGCCGGGCCTGTGATGGCGAGTCTGAGCTTGGCCTTGCGTCTTTCTGCTTTTCTGAACATAGAGTTTCGTCTGCCTCCTGTGTGAATATTTTTGTGTGATACAGAGAATAATACCAGAAAACTTTGCGGCAATCCGCCGTAGTAGCTGCTGAAGTGAAAGCTCGGTTTGCGGAACTGAATGGCAAAATCACAGTCGAAAGAAACGGAAATAAAAGGCTGGGTAACAGGAAGCATATCCGGCAAAGCTGGGAAGATCACTAACGGTTAAGGAAGAAATCAACGGGAGGCAGGAATGCAACGCTTCCCGTTTTCGTGAATAACGCTAAATCTTGCTCAGTGCCTCGACAATTCCGCCGAGATATTTCCCCGCGTCAGACTCCTCAATCCTGCCAGTGTCGCACATCTCAGCAAGCCCCGGCATAATCGGCAGCTCCGACGTAACATCACAGCCCGACTCATTCTGCCCGAAAATATAGTGCTTCTTCCCGCAGTCAGGACACTCAAAGTAGGCCATGTTCGACACTATACCCAGCACAGGAATCTTCATGATCCCGGCCATGTTCACAGCCTTGCGGACGATCATGCTCACGAGTTCCTGAGGAGTCGTAACAATCACAATCCCCTTCAGCGGCAATGACTGGAAGACCGTCAAAGGCACATCACCTGTTCCGGGCGGCATGTCGACAAACATGAAATCCGTCCTGCCCCAGTCGACTTCCTCCCAGAACTGCTGAAGCACCCCTCCCAGCACAGGCCCTCGCCACACTACAGGCTGGGTCTCATCAGGAAGGCACAAGTTCATCGAGATGATTCGCGTTCCGTTTTTGCTGACCGCCGGCTGAATCTTGTGGCCGTCAGACAGTACCCCGTCCTTTATCCCGAACATTTTGGGGATTGAAGGCCCGGTGATGTCAGCGTCAAGTATTGCTGTCTTGTAGCCCAGTCGGTTCATCTCACACGCAAGAAGCCCGGTAACTAGGGATTTCCCGACTCCGCCCTTCCCGCTTACGACTCCGATTACGTTCTTGACACCCGGATTCGGCGCGAACATGAGAGACTCGGCTGTGCGCTCACCGCAGGACTCGCCGCAGCTCCCGCAGTCATGGTTACAGTTTGGCATGATGATTATTCCCCCTTCTTGTCATATTCTATCAGCTTCGACAACGCCCGCACCGCAACACGTATTCCCCGCTCAGTGTCGAAATTGTCCGGGTCAGTCAATCCGGCAGACTCCCGCTCCTGATTCCAGATTACATTGAGGACGCTCCCGCACTTAACGCCGAGTGATGACGCGACAACGAAGAGGGTTGCCGACTCCATTTCGCTGGCGAGGACTCCGAGTCTCTTCCACGCCTCCCACTTTGCGAGAAGCTCATTGCTGACTGGCATTCTGCGGGGGCTGTGCTGGCCGTAAAACGAGTCCTTGCTCTGGACGACTCCAGCGTGCCAGCGTTCGCCGAGTTCCTGAGCTGAGTCGACAAGAGCCCGGACTACCCCGAAATCCGCCGCCGCAGGAAACTCTATCGGGGCGTATTCCCGGCTTGTCCCGTCGATTCTGACTGCTGACGTTGCTATGACTATGTCCGAGCTTCTCACGTCCATGTGAATCCCGCCGCATGTGCCGACGCGGATGAATGTCCTCACGCCGATTGCTGAGAGTTCCTCCATCGCTATGGCCGCCGAGGGGCCTCCGATTCCTGTCGAGGTTACGAGGACTCGCTCGCCGCCGAGAGTGCCTGCCCATGTGGTGAACTCGCGGTTGTCCGCAATAAAACTAGGGCTGTCGAAATGTTTTGCGATCTTCTCACAGCGTTTAGGGTCTCCGGGAAGTATGCAGTATTTCCCCGCGTCATTCTCATCTAGTGCTATATGGTACTGTTTCATTCTTCAAGCCTCCTGCGTGATATAATGTCCCGGAAAAAAATCCGCCCGCAAATTTTCCCAAGCTCAAAACACAATTTTACAGCTACAAAAATTGACCCTCAAACTTGATTTCGCAAGCCTCGAAGTGAGGTAGCCGGGAAAATTCCCAGACCGTGAAAATTAATCCGTCATGTGAAACTCAGAGCCTCAAATCAGCGCAAGAATAATCCATCTCGTAATCATGGCCGCTGCCCACGCGACCGCGCACTGCCACACCACAACCCCCAATGCCCACTTGCCGCCCATCTCACGACGGATTGACGCGACCGCCGCCACGCAAGGAGTGTAGAGCAGGCTGAACACGAGCAGGGATGCCGCAGAGACAGACGAAATCACCGAGCCTACGTTATTCCCGAATAACACATTGAGGCTGGACACAACGCTTTCTTTCGCCAGGAAGCCGGAGATCAACGCCGTGCATATCCTCCAGTCCCCAAGACCAAGAGGCCGGAATAGTGGCACTAACATTCCCGACAACGCCGCCAAAATGCTCTCGTCCTGACTCGCCGCAAGGTTGAAGTGGAAATCGAAGCTCTGCAAGAACCATATCACCACAGTAGCAACAAATATCACTGAGAACGCACGCTGTATGAAATCTTTAGCCTTCTCCCACATGAGCATCAATACATTCCTAGCACCTGGAAGCCTGTAATTCGGAAGCTCCATCACGAACGGCACTGCCTCGCCCCGGAATAGCGTGTTCTTGTAGAGCAACGCAACGAGAATCCCCATCACTATACCCAGAAGGTAAAGCCCCGTCATTATGAGTCCGCTGTTCTTCGGGAAAAATGCGTCAACAAAGAATGCGTATATCGGCAGTTTCGCGGTGCAGCTCATGAATGGTGTCAATAATATCGTCATTCGTCGGTCGCGCTCGCTTGGGAGGGTGCGTGTCGACATTACAGCAGGAACAGTACAGCCGAAACCGATAAGCATGGGTACGATGCTCCGTCCTGACAGCCCGATTTTGCGTAACAATTTGTCCATGAAGAAGGCTACCCTCGCCGTATAACCGCTATCCTCAAGAATAGACAGGAAGAAGAACAGTGTGATGATGATCGGCAGGAATGAGAGAACGCTCCCGATGCCCGCAAAAATTCCGTCAACCACAAACCCGTGAATGACATCGTTGACCCCCGCGCCCGTCAGCAAAGCGTCAGCATATTCCGTGAAAGCGTCAATCCAGCCTTCGAGGACTTCCTGAAAGTACGCGCCGATAACCTCGAACGTCAGCCAGAAGATTCCGGCCATGACCGCAACGAAAACAGGTATCGCCGTATATTTCCCGGTCAAAATGCTGTCGAGCCTCTGACTCCTGAGATGCTCGCGGCTCTGCTTGGGTTTGACGACTGACTGAGCGCAGACTTTCTCGATGAAGGCAAATCTCATGTCTGCCATTGCGGCGTTGCGGTCGAGTCCCCGCTCGTGCTCCATCTGGATGATGATGTGTTCGAGCATTTCGCGTTCGTTCTGTTCGAGGCCGAGACGTGAGAGCACTAACTCGTCATTCTCGATAACTTTGCTTGCGGCGAATCTGAGGGGGATATTTGCGCGTTCTGCATGGTCGGCTATGAGGTGGCATATTGCGTGAATTGCGCGGTGTACTGCTCCGTTGTGGTCGTTCTCGTCGCAGAAGTCGTAACGCTTGGGCTTCTCCTGGTACTTTGCGATGTGGACTGCGTGATGAACTAGCTCATCGACTCCCTCGTTCTTGAGGGCTGAAATCGGCACGACAGGGACTCCCAGCAATGACTCCATTCTGTTTATGTCGACAGTTCCGCCGTTGCCGCTGAGTTCGTCCATCATATTGAGGGCTATCACCGTCGGAATCTGCATCTCCAGGAGCTGAATCGTGAGATAAAGATTGCGCTCAATATTCGTAGCGTCGACTATGTTGATGACGGCCTTGGGTCTCTCGTTGAGGATGAAATTTCGTGAGACTATTTCCTCGCCGCTGTACGGGGACATTGAGTATATTCCGGGAAGGTCAGTGATGAGGGTGTCAGGATGCCCGCGGATAATTCCGTCTTTGCGGTCGACCGTAACACCCGGGAAGTTGCCGACCCTCTGAGTTGCTCCCGTGAGCTGGTTGAAGAGGGTAGTTTTCCCGGAGTTCTGGTTTCCTGCTAGGGCGAATGTCAGCGTTGTACCTTCGGGCAATGGCTCAGACTCGCCTTCAACGTGGTACTTCCCTTCCTCACCGAGTCCGGGATGCTCGATGTCTGCTGTCTCATGCATTGTGTCATGAAGAGCGTCAATGAGTCTCTCTGCGGTCTCTGTGTCGTTGGCTGGCTTCACGGTGATCCTACCTGCGTCTGCGGCCCGGAGTGTCAGCTCGTAGTCGTGTATCCTGAACTCTAAGGGGTCTCCCATCGGCGCGGAACGTATCATCTTCACCCTTGCTCCGGGGATTATGCCCATGTCGAGAAGGTGCTGGCGCAAATGCCCGGTTCCTCCAACTGTGTCGATTACGGCGGATTTTCCTGTTTCTATTTCGTCGAGTGTCATGTTCTATCTCCCTCAATGAAAATGTTGTGTCAATAATACAACAGCGGAAAATTTTTCGGGCTGAACAGCAGCAACGGAAAAGACAAGAGGACAGGAGTCCCAGCCGCTCACAGCAAATGCGCTTCCGTGATGATGAGACGACCGGGGAAAATATCATCCTCACAAGCACAAAAAAAGAGAGGCCGAAGCCCCCCGGTTTAGTGAGTAGTGGCTAGATGAAGGAGAATATGAGGTTTCCTGACTTCACGTCTATGTTGACTATAGTTTTCTCCTTTATGCCTCCGCCGATTAACGCCCTCGCGAGTTTCGTCTCTACGTTGTGTGTGATGTATCGTTTCAGGGGGCGCGCGCCGTAAACAGGATCGTAGCCTGCCTCAGCGATGAAGCTCAATGCCTCGTCCGAGAATTTCAGCTCAATCTGCCTGTCAGCGAGTCTTTCCTGCAAGCGGGAGATGAGAATCTTCACGATTTCTTTCACCTCGTCCATAGTAAGCGGCTTGAACATCACAATATCGTCAACCCTGTTCAGGAACTCAGGCCGGAAATTTTCACGGAGAGTCTGCATGACTTCTTCGCGTGTGCTTACGGGAATAGTCCCCTCGATGATGCCCTCGGTCAGGAACTGAGAGCCTATATTGCTGGTCATGATGATTACGGTGTTCTTGAAGTCAACAACATGGCCGTGTGAGTCCGTTATCCTGCCATCGTCAAGAACCTGTAACAGTATGTTGAACACGTCCGGGTGAGCCTTCTCGATTTCGTCGAACAATATAACGCTGTACGGCCTGCGTCTTACGGCTTCGGTGAGCTGTCCGCCCTCATCATAGCCCACGTAGCCGGGAGGAGCTCCCACGAGTCTTGAGACTGAATGCTTCTCCATGTA
>JAFSRQ010000053.1 GCA_017446055.1 Synergistaceae bacterium
CAGCTCCGCGCAATACAGATGATTCACGAGTCCTTCGCGCGGCAAATGACTACGGTATTATCCACGCTCATACGCTCTATCGTCTCGGCGGAAATAGCTTCGGTTGAACAGCTCGCCTATGAGGAGTTCGTGAACTACATGGTACAGCCCACAGTTATCGGCCTCATTGAGATGCACCCGTTCGAGGGAAGTATGCTCATCGAGATTAACCCGTCATTAGTCTTCACGATTATTGACCGTATGCTGGGCGGGCGGGGGACTTTCTCCGGCAACGTCCGCGAGCTTACCGACATAGAGAAAACCGTAATCGAGCGCGTAATCATGAGGATACTTGAGCTTCTCGAAGACAGCTGGAGCACCGTCGTTGATGTCCGCTTCAGGTTCGAGTCGATGGAGAGCAACCCGTTCTTCGTGCAGATATGCTCGCCGAGTGATATGGTGCTTGTAGTCATAATGAAGCTGAGAGTCTCTGATGTTGAGGGAATGGTGAGCTTGTGCTTCCCGTACTTCCTGATTGAGCCGATAATGGACAGGCTTTCGTCTCAGCAGTGGTTCGCGTCAACAAGCCATAAGGGAGACGATGAGGTCAAGAACTGGCTGAACAACTCAATGATGCAGGTGAACATGCCGCTTGCTATGGAGTTAGGACACACGGTGCTGTCGCTTGCTGACGTTTACGCATTGCAGCCCGGAGATGTCATAAAGCTGGATGAGCTGAAAGACTCGCATATCGATGTGAGGGTCGGAAATCAGGTGCGCTTCAAGGCAAGGCCGGGTACCATGAACGGACACATGGCCGTAGAACTCACGAAAGTACTGGCCAGAGACATACCGCAGATTTCACCAAAAGACGATGACGCATGAAAGGAGATATGATGATTAATGCCTGATGATTTACTGAGTCCCGATGAGATTAACGCGCTTCTTTCAGGCGGAGGTGATTTCGGAGACGTTGACGAGATTTCAGACTCAGACGCTGAACAGTTAGCCAAAGTATCAGACACATTCGCCAATTCCGAGAACAGCGTAATCAATATGCTTGCCGGGAAAAACGTAACGACAAGCGTAGGCACTCCCGAAGTGATGACGCAGGACGACTTCCGCGGGAAATTCCCGGATCTTCCGTTCTTGTTCTCGACAACATTCGGCGGACTCGATGACAGACCCATTGCGCTTGTTGTCGAACAGAAAGGCGCGCTGACTCTTGCTGACCTCATGATGGGCGGGGGCGGTGCTGATGTCCCTGAACCGAGCGATCTCTACTGGAACGCCGCGCAGGAAGGCTTGAGCCAGGTTGTAGGGTCAGCGTTCACGAGCCTTGCGGGACTCATGGCCGGGAAAAGGCTCATGCCCGAAAACACAACGTCAGCACTCGGCGAAGATGACTGGCGTGCACTGTCGCTTGAGCCTGCCGACAAAAAGATTTGGTGCAGCCCCGTTAATGTGGTGATTGACGGACTGAAACCGTTCAACATCTGGACATGCATGACGCTCGACAACGCGCTTGACATTGCCGGATTCATGCGTGATGCCCTCGAAGGCAAACAGCCTCAGTCCCAGGCATCGAACAATAACCCCATGGGAGGCGGAAATATGAGCGGAGGTAGACAGAATGCAGGCCCGGCGGTTGACGTGAGGCCCGCGGCATTTCAGCCCTTGGGGGGTGGCGGCGGCGGAGGAGCACCGAGTCCCATTGACCTTATCGCGGATATTCCCGTGCGTGTTACTGTTGAGCTGGGCAAGGCAAGAAAGAGCGTCTCCGAGATACTCGCGCTGACGGCAGGGGCAGTAGTAGAACTCGACAAGATGGCAGGAGAACCTGTCGATATTCTGGTGAACGGGAAGCTGATTGCTCACGGCGAGGTTGTGGTCATCGATGAGAATTTCGGCGTAAGAATCACGGACATAATACCGGGCGGGGCGGCCAGGGCAGCGTCATAGTCAGGCCAGTGCTGTAATTACCGGGCGGCGTGAGGATTGCTGACACTATACCGGGTTGGCGGTCTCACAGTTGGCGGATGCTGTAAGTTTCCCGGACAACATGAGGATTGATGACGTAATATCGTGCAGGCGGTCTCATAGTAGGGCGGATACTGTAATCTTCACGTACAACATGAGGATTGATGACATAATACCGTGCAGGGGTCTCACAATCTGGTTAGTGCTGTAGCTTTCCCGGACAGCGTAACGCATAATGTGAGGATTACTGATATGACTCCGGGAGGAACAACGCGGTCGGCCTCGTAAAAAATTTAGCCTTGATTCGTGTTATAATGCAGTAAATTTTCCAGACAACACAATTCACATTGAAGGAGCGTTTTTCAATGGGCAAGAAAGTTTTGATAGTCGATGACGCGGCATTCATGAGGATGATGCTGAAGGACATTCTCACGAAGAATGACTTTGAGGTCGTCGCAGAAGCTGAGAACGGCAAGGCAGGTGTCGCGGCCTTCCAGAAATACAAGCCCGACATCATCACAATGGATATAACCATGCCGGAAATGAACGGTATAGACGCGGTGAAGGCGATAAAGGCACTCGACCCCAGCGTGAAGGTCGTGATGGTCTCGGCAATGGGTCAGCAGCCTATGGTCATTGAGGCGATACAGGCCGGGGCAAATGACTTCATCGTGAAGCCCTTCCAGCCTGAGAGAGTCATAGAAGCAATCACAAAGGTGCTGTCATAGAAATACAGAGCGTAAACTTGACGGCCTACTTAATCCGGGCTGTATCCGCGCTAATCATAATGTCAGCGTTTGCATTTGTCCTCGTAAAATATTCCAGACGGAAAAACTCTAACGCAAAAGATTCACGCAACGTAGAAATAATCACGTCCCTGCGCTTGACTGCCAGGGATATATTTTTTGCTGTGCGCTGCGGGCCTGACGTTATCGCGTTCACGGTCGGGTCTCACGGGACATGCCTTCTTGGGAGATGGAGCTATGATGACTGGAAAAAGTCTCAGGAAGACAGCTAGAGTCCTCGCGCCCGTGATGCTGTTGCTTGTGCTGGTTCTTCACGGCGTGTCGTCAGGTGCAGTGCTGAATCCCCCCAGAGCCCCGGAGCTTTCCGGGACAATCCCGCTTCCGTCAATCACACTCGGACTCACTCAGGCTGACTCGCCGAGAGATGTCGCGCTGACCCTCCAGATTCTTGCGCTGATGACGGTATTGAGTCTAGTCCCGGCAATATTGCTCATGGTTACGAGCTTCACACGAATCATTATCGTTGTCGGCTTCGTGCAAAGGGCAATCGGCCTCCAGCAGTCCCCGCCTCAGCAGGTCATAGCAGGACTCTCGCTGTTCCTCACAATGTTCACGATGTACCCGACTTGGACTCAGGTCTACGACAACGGACTTAACCCGTACTTGTCCGGCAATATCACAGCACAGCAGGCTTGGGACAGATCCATTGAGCCTGTGAGGACGTTCATGTTCAGGTACACGAGGCAGGAAGAATTGTCGCTCATAATCTCGATGGCAGGCGCAGACCGCCCCGCGAATCAGTCAGAAGTCCCAACAAGAATCCTCATTCCCGCGTTCATGCTGAGTGAGCTTAAGACGGCGTTCCAGATGGGAGTCGTGATATACATTCCGTTCCTGGTGGTCGATATGGTGGTGTCGAGCGTTCTTCTTGCTATGGGTATGATGATGCTTCCGCCTATGATGATTTCGCTCCCGTTCAAGCTGTTGCTGTTCGTCATGGCCGATGGCTGGAATCTCGTAGTGATGAGCGTGCTGAAGAGCTTCACGAACGTACCGTAAAAGAGTAATATAGACTCACCGCGCACAGGAATGGAGTGAACGTAATGAGAAGAATTATCGTTGTGATGATGCTGTTAGTGATGACAGGGACAGCTTGCGGGGCAGTCTCAGAGGATACTGGCGTTTATGTCAGGAAGGACGTGTTTGAAGTGTACATGCAGAATATCAACACAAAGTTTGACATGATAATGGAGGAACTGAAAGACCAGAAGCAGATGATAACAGACCTGTCAAACCGTGTATCGAACCTGTCAGAACGTGTGTCAGACCTGGCAAGCCGTGTGTCGAGTCTGTCAGAGCGTGTGTCAAACCTGTCAGAACGTGTTGCGAATTTATCAGGCCGTGTTGACGGATTGGACGCGCGTGTAAATGATCTTCGGAACGACATATATCTCGGTCTTGTGGTACTTGGCATAGTGGTTTCATGGCCGAAAGTCAAAGAAGCGGCTCAGAAGCGGGCAAAGTCAGCCTCATACGTAACACTTGAGGATGTCAGGCGGCTGATTGAGGAGAACAACGCCAGAATGTCAGGCAAAGTACAGGCGTAAGAAAAAGAGAATGCTATGAATACTGTAACATTAAGTCTTCCCGACATAATGACGGGGGCAATCTGGACGATGATTAGCGTTACCCTGCCGATTCTTCTCGTGGCAATGATAATCGGACTGTTCATCGGAATCTTGCAGACCGCTACGTCAATTCAGGAGCAGACATTGATATTCATCCCGAAGATTCTTGCCGTGTTCCTGTGCATTGTGCTTTTGTCGCCGTGGATAGGTCAGCGAATGCTCGTGATGACCCGCGAGATTCTCGGACAGCTCGAACGCTTCATCAACTGATACTGACACAATCCCCCACGAATGCGCGGACTCGAATTACCCTCACAGTTACTAGCCGTATACATGCTACTTCACCTGCGCTATATAGGACTCGTATTCAGCTCGCCCGTATTCACGTCAACCATGCCCCCGACACCCTTCCGCTACCTTTTCGTTGTAATGCTCACGGTCTGCTCAGTCGGAATCATCAAGACCGAAGAGATTCCCACGATATATTTCGATGAGGTCATATTCATTGCGGCGGTATGTATACGTGAACTGCTGATAGGAGTCGCGCTCGGCTTCATCTCGGCATTGCCACTCTACGCGCTGCGTGTTGCCGGAGAACAGACCGGGACGACAATCGGCTTCTCTATGGCGCAAGTGATGGACCCGTCAACGCAGAGTGAGACATCAATTCTCGGTCAGCTCAATTTCTTTGTGGCGATGTGGTTCTATTTCCGCTGGAATGGTCATTTATTGATGATACAGGCACTCGTTGAGACGCTGAAACTAGTACCCCCCGGACAAATCTCACTTTTCCCCGCCGGAGACTTGCAGCTTGGGACGTGGCTACAGTCATTGTTCGTTCTGGCTATGAGGATGGTTATACCGTTCTATTGCGCACTGGTCTTGTCGGACGTGGGACTCGGATTCCTTGCGCGCACTGTACCCCAGATGAATATATTTGTCGTGGGACTCCCGGTGAAGGTCATGCTCGGCTTCATGGTACTTGCGGCGGTAATCCCGCTGATGATGGATCTTATCCGCAACAACTTCGAACACTGGATAGAGTTCGCTTTGTCTGTCCTGCGAATGTGGAGACCCGTAAATGGCTGAGGAACGCACCGAGGAAGCTACCCCCCACAAGCGCGAGAAAGTCCGCGAAGAAGGCCGTGTGTGTGTCAGCAAGGACGTGAACGCCGCGGCGGCAATCATCACTGCTCTTCTTGCTCTGGCTCTCTTGGGCGCGTCAATATGGCGGACTCTCACCGGGATGATTCAGTCCATGTTCCGTGCTATAGGAGACCGTGCGATACTTCAAGACGGCTGGTTTGCGTGGGTCTCGTGGGAGGCCATGAAGGATTACTTTGCGGCGTGGCTTCCGCTGGGGGGGCTTGTTGTGCTTTTTGCGACCAGCGTTGTGATTGCCCAAGTGGGATTTGCGTTCACTGGTGAGCCTTTTGTGCCAAAGTTCGACCGCCTCAACCCTTTTTCCGGCATGAAGAAGATAATCTCTATGCGCTCTTGCGTGGAACTGCTGAAGGGACTCCTCAAGTCAGCAATATTCGCCGTGATGATATACAACGCAATCCGGGACTACCTTCCTGTGTCGTCAAAAACTATGCAGATGCCTCTTGAGCTTGGGAGCAGGCAGTTCTGGGACATGCTGTGGACTCTGGCGATGAGGCTTGCGCTGATGCTGATGGTGATGGCGTTTGCTGACTATGCATATCAGAAGTGGGACTTCGAGAACTCAATCAAGATGAGCAAGAAGGAGGTCAAAGACGAGTACAAGCAGATGGAGGGAGACCCCCAAGTCAAGCAGAAGATCCGCCAGAAGCAAAGGGAGATGGCACGCAACAGAATGATGGCCGATGTCCCGAAAGCTGACGTAGTAATCACCAACCCGACACACATAGCCGTTGCGATTCAGTACGAGCGGGGGATAATGGGCGCGCCTCAGGTTATCGCGAAGGGCGCGGACTACCTTGCGCAGAGAATCCGGGAGATTGCCACGAACAACCTTATCCCGGTAATCGAGAACAAGCCGCTTGCGTGGGCACTGTATGAGAATGTCGAGGTAGGCGAGGAAATCCCGGAGGACTTCTACAGGGGAGTCGCTGAGGTTCTGGCGTTCGTGTACAGGCTGAAGGGCAAAGCGTCATAATCTGAAACGGGGGCAAGGGGTGAGCTTTATGACAGTCAATTTCTGCACAGGCTTCAAATGGTAACCCATACTAACCCGGAGAGATTCGCATTCATCAGCTGGTCTTTGCGGTGAGATTATGATTGTCAGCTTCAGAGGGTTCGGCGGTGTCAGCAACGGTGATTTGTACCGCATAGATGTTGAGCTGGATGTATTGCGGTATGTCAGCCTGCCGATAATATGGTTCACAGTTCAGGGGGCTTCAAGATTCTTGCAGGCAATACATGACAAAGCCGATGAAGGAATTTTCTACAGGGGAGTCGCTGAGGTCTTAGCGTTCGTGTACAGGCTGAAGAATCCTCAGCACCCCGGCAGAAATACACAGTAGCCGCTATTCTCCTGACTGCTGAGACAAGTAGAGCTTCCTGATTTCCCGGTAGAACTTGTTTCCTACAGTAACCTCACGCATTCTCCTCAAGGCTTTTCCCCATTGGAATGTTCCCAAGTAGAATATATTTCTATTGTTCAGGATGGAATTCCTTATCCATTTCGCATAGTACCAGATTTTTGTACCGAGCTTCAGTTTCACGGATGATGACTTCTCCAGAGCGTCAGAAATCTTCAGACCTTTGTCGCGGCAGTAGTTCCTGAACTGTTCCGTTATCCTGAGAATGTACGGGCCGAAACCAATACCTACAGGCATGGGGGCAACGTAAGCGTCGACATACGTAACAGACGCTCCCGAAAGCTGGTTGATCAATAGCTGATGACCATTGCCGCCGCAATATTTATTGATGATCGTTACTTCGGCGGCTTCATTGCGCAGAAAAAGTAGGTTGTGCGCCAGAGTGCCAAGCATCATAGCTATTTCCCGCGATGAATTGAGTGCGGCAATCTGTTCACTGAGAGTCATTTCTTCCATGTAGACGGACGTATAGCCATTCTCCGAGAATACCTGCTCGATATATTTTTCTCCATCCTCCCAGAGCTGGGCGTTGCGGAAATGTGCGCGCGAGCAGTATATCTTGTTGTCTCCGGTCAATGACGCTCCTGAATTTGCCACGACAATGTCAAACATGTCTTTGTACTCCTGCGTGAAATATTCGCCAGGATAGATTGATGACTCAGGGACAATGACGGCCTTGAATGAAGTGGGCTTGTCGACTCTAATGAGCCTGTCCGCTGATATTCCGGCGAGTTCGAGAAACTCAAGGTAATTCCCTGACAGTTCCCACGAAGATGCGTAAGCTATTCTCAGGTCTTTTCGCTTTGCGGCATACCATAACCGCCCGGTCATATCGATAAGGAAATGCCCCCACTGCTTTATGAACCAGCAATTCATGTATATGACTTCTTCGTCAACATGCGTCAAGTTCTTCCTGCTGAAGTCATAACCGCCAACGACCCGCTGAAGCTGCCCATTGCATTTTTGCGCAGACATATCGACATATTCGCCGCTGTCCCTTACTACCCCTCCAGAGAACCAGTAGCCCGGTGTCAGATTCTTCACAGGAGGCAGTATTATTCCGTTATCTATGCGCTCATAAGTCAGAGTTTTTGGTGAAAAGTAATTCTTGCCTGAATGATTGTTGGGATTACGAACAGTTAAATCTTGAAGGTAGCCGTGAAAAGAGGCGGAATTATGGCTGTGAGCTGTGAGCTGTGAGCTGTGAGCTGTGAGCTATTATACTGATTTGCGCTCAAACGAGTCAAGTCCTTTCTCTGTGGATTTTTGCCAGTATACTACACTTTCATGTATTCTCAAATTGCGGTCGGGAAAAAGCACCCGGAGCAAACATTCCACTCCGGGCGGTTGCGTTTCCTACTTCACGTTGTAGCGGCGGCGGCGGTAAATTCGCAGGAACGTTTTCTCAGGAAGCACCTTCTGCATCATGTACCTGACGAAAGTTTTGGGCTTGCGGAAAAGGACATACAGCAGCGCGGCAAACACAGAAGGCAGCTTCATACCGTGTGCTTTGCAGAACCTGTAGCTGTCCATCAGGAAACCGTCAAGCTCTTTGTTCAGTACGAGAAGGTATTTGTATTTCCGTGACTCCCGCTTGTATTTGCCGAGGTCAAACTTGCGGGCGAAATGGCCAAGTTTCCCGACAGCCTCAAGCGCAAGGAGCGTAGGCAGGCATTTGTGGCAGTGTCCGCAGTTGGGGCAGATGTCATACGTATCGTAGAGTCCCTCGACATCATTGCACACATCGAGATGTTCCCGCGCTATGTCCCAGTCCGCCAGCTGTTCGGTCTTCTCTGTCCTGTTGAACTGCCCGCCCTCAGGAATGAGCCGGATATTTCCCGTGTGTATCATCGGCAGAGTATAGTATTCGGCAAATTCAGCAAAATCTATCTCTCTTGCGACCCTGAAGCTCCATTCCATTGTGAGACCGTAGCCGAAATTACCCGGTATGTAGTACATCCTTATTCCGCGCTCAAGTGCCAGGATGCAGGAGTAGAACCCAAGATATTGCGCCCTCGGGCCATACCAGCCGTGTCCTTTCGTGAAAGCGTGAATGTTCGTGTCAATCATGTACAGCGGAAGCCCCAGCTTGTCCGCCGCCTGCTGAACTGAAGCGTGCCTTTTCGCGTAAAGCCGGACCGCTCTGTCATCACCGAAATTCCCGTGAACACCGCTGCTGTAGAAGAACAGTCCGTTTATCCTGTATTCCGGGTCGGTCTCTAGGACATAGCGATTGTACACAGCAGAGAGCGAATCGATCCCGCAGGAAAAGCCAGTTCCGATTATTGACGGGTCAGCATCTTCTTCCTTGAAGCCGTCGACAGTGATATTGATTCTTGAGAGTTCGTCCGAGAAGTCGCACAGGATTCTCTGAAGGTGGTTATTGATGTTCCTGTAGAGGATTTTTGACACGCAGCCGTGAATGTGAATGTCTGTCTTGTAGGTCATCCCTATATACAGCGGGACGAGTACGAACGCGTTGTACACACTCGCTGCGAGCATGTGAGCGTTTTCATCTTTAACTCCTACCCAGATGTTACCGGGGAATTGACCCCCCCCCCGTTAGGCAGATCTACCGAAATATCAGCCATGAGTTTTGTCCAGCCGTCTTCGCTCACGGTTCTGAGGTTGCTTATGTCTATCACGAAAAATGAGTCTCCCTTCTGAAAGATTATGCAGAGGCAAAAAAATACCCGGGGCAGAACTTCACCCACGGGCAAATTATACAACGAGAAAAAAGTTTTACGCTACCACGCTCAAATCTCCTGCCGTCATCATTAGCCTGTTACACTCACGAAGAAGCGCGATTCTGTTGTTCCTCACTGCCTCGTCCTTGTCCATGACCATAACGTCATCAAAGAACTTCGCTACCACAGGCGACAGTTCCGCAAGCATCTTCGCGAGTTCCTCCCAGCCGTAAGAGTTCACAGCCTCGTGCACCGGCCCGGCAAGTCTCCTCACTTCCGCGAAAAGCTCACGTTCAGCGTCAAGTGTCATCAATGACTCGTCCGGCTCAACGTCAGCAACTCCCTTCGCGTTCTTGGCGAGAATGTTCTTCACCCTCAGCGCAGAGGCCGCAAGCCCCGTGAACCAGTCTTCAGCCTTGACGCGGCTCAACGTCTCAATCAGCTTCAGTGCCTGGTACGGTACATTCCCGGCGACGGTGATTCCCAGATTCACCAGCTCGGCATCATAGCCCTTCTCCCGGAGCTGTGCCGTGAGTCTCTGGCGCATGAAGTCGAGTATTCTTGCCTTCACGGAGTCGTCAACCTCATTGATTCGGCATGCTTCGTCAACAGCTTCGGCCATGTCGAAATTGTAGCCACGCGCGAAAAGAGTCTCGTTTATGCACCGCGCCGCCCGTCTCAGTCCGTAGGGATCCTGCGAGCTTGTAGCCTCGAGTCCTACCTTGTGACAGGCCGCAATAACGTGAAGCCTCTCCGCCAGTCCGAGAATTGCGCCGACATCATCGGTCGGGGTCTTGCCTGAAGCTGTCAGAGGCAGATACTGTTCGTACAGTGCCAGAGCAACACGGGGGTCTTCGCCGGAAGCCTTCGCGTATTCGCGCCCCATCACGCCCTGAAGGTCGGTGAACTCGAAGACCATTGACGTAACGAGGTCAGCCTTCGACAGGTACGCGGCACGGTCAACAAGCTGGGAAATATTCTCCATACCGTAGCGGCGGCAGAACCACAGTGCAAGTTTCCGTGTCAGCATGACTTTATCGTAGACGCTTCCGAGTTTCTCCTGATAGGTTACGGACTTCAGACGCTCAACGTATGACGCAAGCGGTATCTTCCTGTCCTCGTTCCAGAAAAACGCGGCATCCTCTAACCTTGCCTCAAGGACTCTCTCATTGCCCTTGCAGATTATGCTCATGTCAGGCACAAGGTTGTTGCTCACTCCGACAAAGCAGCTCGCCAGCCTTCCGCCCTTGTCCCTGTTGCGGACGGCAAGATACTTCTGGTTCTTCTTCATGGACGTTGTGAGTACTTCTTCGGGGATGTCGAGATATTTCTTCTTGAACGTACCCACAAAAGGCACAGGGTATTCGACCAGGTACAGATTCTCCTCAAGTATTGCCCCGTCCATCTCTACCTCAAAATTGCCCTCCATGTCTTTCTGTAGAGCGGCTATTGCGGCTTTCATTCTCTGGAGGCGTTTCTCCTGGTCAAGTATGACGCTGTTGTCATAAAGTATGTCGAGGAATTTTTCCGCGTCAGGAATGTCGATGACCTTATGACCCATGAAGCGGTGTCCTGTTGTCCTCCGTCCCGATTTCACCCCGCCGAACTCAAACGGTATGACCTCAGTGTCAGCCATAGCCACAATCCAGCGGACAGGCCGGGCAAACCTCACGCCGGACTTGTCCCAGTACATGCTCTTGGGGAACGTAAGACCAGCGATAAGCCCCCTCAGTATCTCAGGAAGCACATCAACAGCAGGCTTGCTTTCCTGCCGAATTTCCGCCGCTATGTACTCCACGCCGTTAATCTCCGTGATCTTGAGGTCGTTCACATCGATACCCTTGCTCTTGGCGAAACCTATTGCCGCTCTTGTGGGCTGGCTGTTGTCGTCATAGGCTGATGAAACCGGGGGGCCTTTCAGCAGGTCTACCTGTTCGGACTGGGACTTGCTGACTCCGTCCACTATCAGCACAAGCCTCCGAGGTGTCGCGTAAGTCTTCGCGTCCTTGAAGGTGAGACGGTTTGCGGCAAACGAAGACTCAGCATTCTTCTTGAGCGATGACAGGGAGTCAGGGATAAAGCGCGAGGGTATTTCCTCAGTGCCGATTTCCAGCAGAACATACAGCGTATCTTTATCTTTCTTGGTTGTCATTGTCAGCACTCCTTCAGTCCCCGAAAAATTCCCCGGTCTCGTTCGTGAACTTCTCCATCAGCGGAAAGCCCATCTTCTCACGCTGCGCCCTGTAAGCCTCAGCGCACCTGCACGCCAGAGCACGGACACGCGAGATGTACCCGGTGCGTTCTGTTACGCTGATTGCGTTTCTCGCGTCAAGAAGGTTGAACGTGTGCGAACTCTTCAGGACGTAATCATACGCAGGCAGGACATATCCCGCGTCAAGAATCCGCCCGGCCTCCTTCTCGTACATCGCAAAGAGCCTGAACAGCATATCCGTATCAGCAACCTCAAAATTGTAGTGGGACTGCTCAATCTCATTCTGCTTGTGTACATCGCCGTAATTCACTTTTCCCGCCCACTGCAAGTCATAAACGCTGTCTTTCTTCTGGACGTACATAGCGATGCGCTCTATGCCGTATGTGATTTCAGCCGGGACATTCTCCATGTCGATACCGCCAAGCTGCTGGAAGTACGTGAACTGCGTGATCTCCATTCCGTCAAGCCAGACCTCCCAGCCGAGTCCCCACGCGCCCGTTGAAGGGTTCTCCCAGTCATCCTCAACGAAGCGAATATCATGCTCATCAGGATTAATGCCCAGGCTCGCGAGGCTCTCTATGTAGAGTTCCTGAATGTTGGCGGGCGCGGGCTTGATGATCACCTGATACTGGTAGTAGTGCTGTAGCCTGTTAGGGTTGTCGCCGTAACGACCATCGGACGGCCTTCTTGACGGCTCAACGTAAGCAACCCTCCAAGGCTCCGGGCCGATTACGCGCAGTGCGGTAGCCGGGTTCATAGTGCCTGCTCCGACCTCAATATCATACGGCTGCTGAATGACGCATCCCTGCCGGGACCAGAAATTTTCCAGCCTGAAGTATATTTCCTGAAAGTTCAAGTTGCTGATGACTCCTTTCTATTTGTGCGACGCAAAGCTAGTGTTACCTGCAAGATACGGCATAGGGTCTACCTTGTTGCTGTTTATCCTCACCTCGAAGTGAAGGTGATTCCCGGTTGAACGTCCTGTGCTGCCTACGTAAGCGATAATCTGCCCCTGCATGACCCTCTGTCCCGGAACAACAGCAAGACTCAAGCAGTGAGCGTAGAAGGTCTGCAATCCGTCTCCGTGATCCATGATGACGAAATTCCCGTACCCCCTGTAGCCCGGAGTTGAGTTATTGCCTGTCTTCGAGACAACACCATTACGTGCGGATCTGATGGGAGTTCCGGCAGGCATGGGAATATCTATGCCTTGGTGTCTGTGGCTTCCGCGCCATTTCCCGAAAGGTGATGACACTTTGCCTTCAACCGGCCATAGCATTTTGCCCGCAAGGCTGCCCATGTTGAGGATGAAAGGGTCGCGCTTCTTTGGGGTCATGTTGTAGTGGGGAAGGTAGCTCGGATTAGTGCCGAACGTGTGGTCAAGGTCAGCGAGACTCGGCCTCTTTGGTGCCGCACTCTTGGGGAGCTGGACTACTTCAACCTTGTCGCCTGAGATGACGAGTCTCATCGGGCCTTTTGAGGGGTCTCCGTTGGGCGAGAATATGATGATGGGATCCATGAGGCCGGGAATGTCTGACTTTGCGGACTTGCTGCCCTTGCTCGTGAGTATCTTGTCGGGTTTCTTTCCGGCGGCGTTGGCGATGACTTTTGCGGGTGTCTCCTGCTTCTTGGGTGATTTCGCGGTCTTGGCGGTCTTGGCGGGGGCGGGAGTCTGTGCTGTCTTCGCGGGCTGTGCTTGCTGGACGGGGGCAGGTGCTTCAGCCTTTGCGGGCTGTACGGCTTTCGGTGTCTCAACCGGGAGATTTCTTGCGTCAGTCCTCACTTCCTCGCGCAGCATGGCTATTATGTCGTCATTAGTCCTGCCGCTTGTGTCCTGTGTCATGGCCGGAGCGGGAGTTTCTGCGGGCAGGGGCTGTGATGGTGTCTTTGCGCTGGCAGTCTGCACATCTGGGATTCCCGCGATTTTCGGCATAGGTACATCCTTGAGCTGTGTGCTGTTCTTCGTTGCTGGTTTGGCGGCTGTAGGCTTCACTGCGTTCTGAGTCTGTGCGTCAGTAATCCCTGCTATTTTCGGCATGGGTATGTCCTGAAGCTGTGTGTTGTTCTTTGCGGCAGGTTTGGCGACAGTAGGCTTCACTGCGTCCTGAGTCTGTGCGTCAGTAATCCCCGCGATTTTCGGCATGGGCACATCCTTAAGCTGTGTGCTGTTCTTTGTGGCACGTTTGGCGGCGGCCGCGCTGGTTACGGGGACTAAGGCTGTAGGCTGCCACGCTCCTTTGTGCTGCCATATCGCGAGAAGGTCAGCATGATTCGCAGGAAGGTACACCGAATTTCCCGGCTTGATGTCCGCGCTGTCTATGCTGTTTGCCCACAGTACATCAGCAACAGTAACATCATGAGTCATGCAGTACTGCTCAAGCTCGGCCATCCCTAAACTGACATCGTCAGCAAACGCCAGCTCTTTCCACTTGGCGGCAAAAGCACATCCCGAAAGTGTTGCCGCTATCATCGCTCCTGCCGCAAATTTCTTCATCATGTTCAACTTCAATCATTCCTCCTATACTCTTTCTGTTACGATTCTGAAGCCTGCCCCGCCGAGTTTCTCACGGATTATATCAATCTGCGCGCTGTTCAGAGTCTCAAGCGAAATCTTCAGGAAGCACGAGTTTATCGCCATGTTCGTATCTCCGTGATCGTATGAGACTGCCACCACGTTAGCACCGCATGACGCTACAATCTCACTGACCTGCTGAAGCTGTCCCGGTTTGTCGACAAGCTCAATCGTCAGGTCAACATTGCGCCCCGTCATGATTAATCCGCGAGTGATGACCCTGGACAGTATGTTGACATCAATATTACCGCCTGAGACTATGCAGACCGTCTTCCTGCCCTCAATGGGTAGCTTGTGGAACATTGCCGCCGCAACCGGGACTGCCCCGGCACCCTCAGCGATGAGTTTCTGACGCTCAATCAATGCGAGTATTGCCGCCGCTATTTCGTCCTCAGAGACGCACACAATATCATCAACGTACTGCGAGATTATGCCGAACGTATTCTCACCCGGATTCTTGACCGCTATACCGTCCGCAAACGTAGAAACACTGTCGAGGACTCTGCGTTCCTTCGCGCGGAATGAGTTGTACATGCTCGCCGCCCCGGCCGCCTGGACACCGTAAACCTTCACGTCAGGCTTCAGGGACTTCACCGCAAAAGCAATCCCCGAAATGAGTCCGCCCCCGCCTATAGGGACAATGACCGCTTCAACGTCTTCGAGCTGGTCAAGAATCTCAAGCCCTATCGTAGCCTGCCCCGCTATAACGTAATCGTCATCATACGGGTGAATGAAGGTCGCCCCGGTTTCCTCGACAAGCTGAACGGCCCGGTCGTGAGCGTCATCGTAAGCACCTTTGACGAGTTCGACATTCGCGCCAAGCCTGCGTGTGCTTTCTACCTTCATGACGGGAGCGGAGTCGGGCATGCAGATTGTAGCGGGAATGCCCTTGCGTGATGCTGACATCGCTACACCTTGCGCGTGATTACCGGCGGAACATGCGACAATGCCGCGTGATTTCTCGTCATCATTCAGCTGTGAGATCTTGTAGTAAGCTCCCCTCAGCTTGAAGCTGCCTGTAACCTGAAGATTTTCGGTCTTGAGATAGAGATTGTGCTCCTCACTGAGAAGAGGCGCGGCGATAAGGTCAGTCTTCCGTGCGCATTCCCGGAGGATATAAGCTGCGTGGTAAACTTTGTCTAACGTAAGCATTTATAGCCCTCTGTATTCATGATTAATCACACCCCACGGAAAATAATTCACTAAGTATACAGCAATTATGCCTGAATTTTAGCAGTCGGCTTGTGAAAATTTTTCGGAGACTGATTTCTGCGGGGGCGGGGCGGCTTGTGTCATCTTTTACACGTTGGCATTGTCAGCGATGAATCCGTCAGCAGAATTTTGACCTGCCATGTAAAATAAAATCATCACAATTCTTTACAGGAGGGTAAATTTTCATGAAGGTGCTAATGATTAACGGTTCACCGAATGAGAAGGGCTGCACGTTCACCGCATTGTCCGAAGTCGCGTCAAGCCTCGCGGAAAACGGAGTCGAGTCCGAGATATTCTGGGTCGGCAAGAAGGCCGTCCAGGGATGCATCGCGTGCTTCAAGTGCCAGGAGCTTGGGCATTGCGTGTTCAACGACTCAGTGCGTGAACTCACATCGCGGCTTGACGAGTTCGGCGGAATAGTCATAGGCTCGCCAGTGTATTATGCCGGGCCTGCCGGGAGTCTTTGCGCGTTCCTCGACAGATTCTTTTTCTCCGGCGACAGTTCAGCGAACGAATCGAAATTCGCCAACAAGCTCGGAGCTTGCGTCGTGTCGTGCAGGAGGGGCGGTGCGTCTGCGGCTTTCGACCGTCTCAACAAGTACTTCACGATAAAGAACATGCCAATAGTCTCGTCCCAGTACTGGAATCAGGTTCACGGCTTCACCCCGGATGATGTCCGCAAAGACCTTGAGGGTATGCAGACGATGAGGACTCTCGGCCAGAATATGGCGTGGCTCCTGAAGTGCATTGAGGCCGGGAAAAACGCGGGCATAAGTTACCCGGTTCACGAAGAAATCACGTTCACTAACTTCATACGCTAGCAATTCACACAATCCCTTCTGCAAGTTTTCACAGGAGGGATATTTTTTGCGATATAATCTACCAATCATTCACACACACAAAATTTTCACACAAAGGGAATCTGTCATGATATGAACAGGAATTATTACTTTACGTTCGCAGGGGTATTCTTGGGTCTATGCCTTCTGCTTTGCGCTGGTATATGGTACTCGGTAACGGAGCTTTACGCCTGCCGCGAGGAATACGAGATGCTTTCCTCAGAACGGCACAACAACAGCGGCGTAATCTCAAACCTTGAAGCCCGCAACGCCACATTGCAGCGAATAACCAACCTCAACATAAACAGCGCGACACTAATCCGCGACGCAGTAGCATTCTTCTCTATGGTAAGGCAGGTAATGGAGACACGCAATATCAACCTGATCTACATAACTTCTTCAGGGCAGGACGACTCCGGCACAAAAGACAACACTCTAAGGCTGAAGATTGACGGAAGATATTACGACATGGCCGGAATGTTCGCTGACCTCCGCAATCTCCCGGTGCCGTCAAAAATCACACGCCTCAGCCTGAAACGCAACCACGACCTTCCCGAAGAGCTCGTTGAAGCCGACATGACCATAGAAGTGCTGACGGAGGAATAAGAATGAACGAGAGAGAGAGAGCCGTACACTTCTACGAAATGCTGACGGGTGTCTTCAACGATGACCAGTCGAAAATCATCCGCTACGTATGCTTCGCCGTTCTTTTCGCGGGAATGCTGTGGGCGGGCTTCAACTATTTCCGGGCCAGCCTTCTTGCTGACACTAATACCCCTCTTGACCCGGACATGTTCCAGGATACCAACCTGATGCCCAGAAACGACTCGGCACTTCAGAGAATCGCAGACCTCGCGCAGACTGTGGACACAATGAGGAGCGCGGGCAGTACTCTTGCTGTTGCTATGGAGGGGCTGCACAACATGCCCTTCAACATTGACCCTGAAGGCGGGACTCTTGACCCTTTCGGCGCGGCGGGAACAGGAGCAGGCACTATACCCCAGGCGGCAATTCAGGAGAACCCGAAGACTGTCCCACTTACGGTGAAGATGATTATGACCACAGACAACGGGCAGAGGATAGCTGTTGTTGACGCTGGCGGACTTAAGGCACTCGTTCTGAGGAGGGGCGATGAGCTTCCCGGCGGTGGGTTCGTGCGCTCGATAAGGCCGGACGGAATTACAGTAATCGTGAACAAGCAGGAAGTAAAATATGATGTCCCCGAAATTCCGAAGTACAACGAAATCGGCAGACCCCGCAACAAATCCGCGCAAACTCCGGGCAATTAATATATCCGCATAGTATAATATATTTTACTTACCCCAAATTCAGGAAAAGGTGCAGTGAAATATGGATATGTTACGAAAAATTACAGTTGCTTTTCTCGTTACCGTTATGATTTCTGCGTGCGATATTTCATGCGCGGCCATGAGGAATACTCCGGCGAAGTACAAAGGGCCTCTCCTCAAGTACTGCTCGATATACCAGATCGGCGAGAATGAGTTTATCCTGAAGATTTCCGGCAGGAACATTCCGCGCCCCGAATGCGAATCACGGAATGACTCCCTCTATGTTACCCTCAACGACACAAAGGCATACCACCCGGAGAAGATAGTCTCATCACTGAAAGCCAGCATTGAGGCAATCCCGCTGATATATGACTTCAAGGCCGAGAACGTTTCCGATGATGAATCGTTCTGGACTGCCGTTACTGTGAGGGCAGATTCCCCGCTTAAGGTGAGCGACATATCACACTCTCATGACGGCTGGCAGATGCGGGTGAAGTCCTCAGCAAAGACAGACATCCTTTCGGGGGGCGCGTATGTTCCTCCGCCGAAGCTGATCCCCTCGCCTGAAACGACACTGCCCTTCAGGGTTGACGCAAAGATAACGCTTGAGCTCAGGGACGCGGAGCTGCGTGATGTCCTGCGCGGGATAATGTCCTACATAGGCCGCAACGTGATAATAGATCCGACCTTCCCGAATGACGTGCTAATCACGATGACACTGAACAATGTACGCGCGGATGACGTTCTGAACCAGCTAATGAGGACGTATGACCTTGCCTGCTACGTTTCAGGGGTGAACACTCTGACATTCGGCACAAGGGAAGGACTCTACAAGCTATCCGGCGAACGCTCAATGAGGAACTTCAAGCTGCATTTCTCCGAACCTGCCCAAGTCAGCACAATGCTCAAGACACTGGCCGCCCTCGATGACAGCGCGGTAACGGTTGACGACAGGATGAAGGCTCTGTACGTCAGGACTAATCCCGCAAAGATGCAGGAGGTTGAAGAACTGATCAGCATACTTGACGCTCCGCAGAAGCAGGTGATGATAAAGGCCAGCGTGTTTGAGTTCAACGACACAGACAGCTTGTCCGTCCAGAACGCCCTTGAGGTCGCCTATGATGATATTCGTTTTGTGCTTGGAGGAAACGATGAAGGATATTCAGGTATCGGGGTGCAATACCGTGCTGACAGGACGCTAAGAGGCACACGTGAGGTCTGGACTGACAGGTACATAACAGCCGCATTCACCGCTCTCGAACAGAAAGCAAAGGGCAAAGTCCTAGCTAATCCCTCAGTGATTGCCATTGACGGCAAGAAAGCGGAAATCACCCTGACTCAGGATTACCCGTATGTCTCAGACCGGGACAACCAGAAAGGCACAGTAACATGGTCAACCGAAGAAGTAGGGCCGAAACTCAGCTTCACACCAAGAATCGGGCGGGACGGATATGTTAACCTTACGCTGGATTTAAGCACAGGCGATGTTATAGGCACACAGACCAGCAGCACGGGCGAGGAGATGCCCATCACTACAACGCGCTCGGTGAAGACGGAAGTCCGTGTGAGGGACGGTATGCCTTTCGTGATAGGGGGACTGTTCCGCGAGGACTCCACCAACAACGTATCACGTATTCCGATTCTGGGGAATATCCCGCTTCTTGGCGAGCTGTTCACTTTCAGGAGCAACAACAAGACCAAGACTCAGGTCGTGATGGTCATAACACCGTACATCCTTGACAGCAATTAGAGCGGGTATACTATAATTACTCATCGCACAAAATTTCAGGAAGGATTGATACCAATGGCACAGGTAGCAGACACCACTACATTCTACGTGGGACTCAAGCTCCGCTGGCAGGGCGGAATCTGGGAGATAGTCGAGTATGACCACCACAAGATGGGCAGGGGAGGCGCAGTTGTCCGCACAAAGCTCCGCAACGTAGAGACAGGCTCAATCGTGGAAAACTCGTTCAAGCCCGGAGAAAAGTTCGAGCGCATAATCTACGAGGACAAGCCCGCGCAGTATTCCTACAGGGACGGGGAAGACTACGTGTTCATGGATCTTGCCACGTATGAGGAGATGAGGCTGTCCCCCGCTATTCTCGGTGAGGCCGCAAAGTATCTCGTTGACGACATGGAGATTCAGGTTGAGTACTTCGAGGGCAAGGTCATGGGAATCGAGCTGCCCAAGAGCGTAACAATGAAGGTTGTTGACACTCCTCCAGCGTTCAAGGGCGACACTGTAACAGGCGGCGGAAAACCTGCGACTCTGGAGACCGGGCTTGTTGTTACGGTGCCGGTGTTCGTTGAGCCGGGTGAAATGGTGGTAGTAGACACACGCACAGGGCAGTATCTGGAGCGCGCGAAGAAGTAATGCCTGCCTCAGACGAAAAGCGCAAAGAGTCCCCGAATGGCGGAATGATTCACATCTCGGAGGACGTTATAGCCGAGCTTGCCCGCAAAACCATTCAGGGAATCCCCAACATAAAGACAGCAGGACTCGCGTCAAAGTTCAGCATAGGCCGCAAGAGTTCAGGAATCCGCGTGTCAGTCGAACACTCACAGGGCAGTGTGTCGGTTGACGCATATGTTCTCGTGAAGTACGGCCAGAGGATTCCCGACTTGGCTTGGGACGTTCAGGAAAAGATCAAGGACAACCTCGAACGCTACACGGGCTATGATGTGAAGGCGGTCAACGTGAACGTTCAGGGGATATACACGGCTTCAGGGGACAATGTCGGGATGAGCCTTGATACGGAAGGGGAAAAGCCATCGCCTGATGAGGAGGCAGACTAGGCCATGTATTACACGTGGAAGAATACGCCTTACGGAATAATCCGGGTGTCATGCTCAGGTCTGTATGATTTCGTGCTTGAGGCGGTGAAGTCCCATCTCAGACTCTACAGCGTAACACTTGAGCCTTCTGGGAAAAAGGAACACGCTAATATGACGCTGGTATTCTCCGAGGAAGATTTGTCGCCTGACACTAAGCGCAAAGTCGAGGAGCATATAGTCTCGGTGCTGAAACCTTTAGGGCTGAAAGCATCGGTAGTGTGGGCGAGTCCTGAGCGGGGAATATGGCCTGTGATACAGAATCCGTATATCTGGGCGGGGCTTGCGTCATGTATTGCTGTGATGGTTACGGCAGGCTTTGACGGCTTCTTCTGGACTCTGTTCTGGGGCGGTGCTGTGTGGTTCACGATTCGGGGGCTGAGATTCATTGCGGAAAAATTCAGGAGTGCTGACTATGCCGGGTAACAAGAAGAAATTTATCGGCAGAAAGTTTGAGGCTCTTCACAGGTCGCGTGAGATGGCGTTACAGTTTCTGTGTTCGCTGGAAATTTGCCCCGATCAGGATTTCTCGCAGTCTCTGGAACTTTTCATGAGCCTTGACGTTAACCAGGATGACACGCACGAGGTCAAAGAAAGATGCCGTACTCTTTGCGCTGAAGTCTGGAACAGGAAATCAGAGATTGACGGAATACTGCTGAGGGTTGTTACTGGCTGGCGGCCTGACAGGATGGTAAGTGTTGACCGCACTATTCTGCGCATGATGATACTTGAAGGCTTCCTGCTGAAGAGTCTTCCTGTAGGAGCTGCAATAACTGAGGCAGGGACTCTTGCCGGTGATTTCGGTACTAAGGACTCTCCGCGCTTCGTGAAGGGAATAATGTACAAAGCCTCGAAATATTTTGCGGCCTCTGACACCGGACATGAAGGAAGTGAATGATTTGACCTCAAGATTCAGGAAGGCAGGACGTGAAGACACCGGGAAAATTCTGCGCCTCATCCGTGAGCTTGCCGAGCATAAGCGCATGGCCGGGCAAGTTACGGCGACTGTAGAAACGCTTGAAGAATGGCTGTTCGTGAAAAACAGTGCTGAAGTGTTCTTCATTCTTGACGATGACGCAAACGAGATAGGCTACGTTCTGTTCTTTCACACATTCTCGACATTTCTGGGGAAGGCTGGAATACACGTTGAGGATTTGTACATCAAGCCGGAATTTCGCGGCAAGGGTTACGGGTCAGCGGCCTTCAGGGAAATTGCTAGGATTGCGGCGGAAAGAGGCTGTGAGCGCGTTGAATGGGCATGTCTGGACTGGAACAAGCCGAGCATAGGCTTCTATTTGTCGCTGGGAGCTGTTCCGCTTGATGAGTGGACAACGTACAGGCTTTCGGGCGGTGCTCTCAGGAATTTGGCGGAAGGTGCTGACAGTGGCAGCAGTTGATATTCTCATGGCCACGTACAACGGCGGGAAATACATTGCCGAGCAGATAGACTCGATTCTCGCGCAGACATTCACGGACTGGCGGCTTCTGATACGTGATGACGGCTCAACGGATGATACTCTGTCGATAATTGCTGACTACGAGTCGAAATATCCGGGAAAAATTCAGGTCATACACGATGATGCTGTGTGCAAGTCCGCGACCAGAAACTTCTTCGAGCTTCTGAGACACGCTGAGGCAGATTACGTGATGTTCTGTGATCAAGATGATGTGTGGCTGCCGTACAAGATTCAGATAACGTATGACTACATGATGAAGGCTGAGCGCGAAAATCCCGGCAAGCCTGTTCTCGTGTTCACCGGGCTTCAGGTTGTTGACGCGGAACTGAGGAGTCTGGACTACTTGATGAGCCTCGATTTTGGGGAGAAACGCTACACTTTCACGGAGCTTCTCATGCGTAACTGCGCGGCAGGCTGCACCCAGATGATGAACCGGGAATGTTACGGGAACTTGGGCGGCTTCCAGGAGGGCATAAGGCTTCATGACTGGTGGACGATGCTTTACGCCGCGGCTTTCGGGGTTGTTGTGCGCGTTCCTATGGCACTGGCACTCTACAGGCAGCACGGGAACAACGCCATCGGAGCAGTACCCAAGACTGCCGGAATAGCCACAAGAATAATCTGGTACATCACGCACCCTTTCGCGAGAGCCTCGAAGGTAAATTATTACAGCAAATCAATGCTGATTGTGTTTCACGAAAGATTCGCCGCGTCATTAAGTCCCGATAAACTCAGCTGGATTGAGTCGTACCTTGCCATGTTCGGAGGAAATATATTCACGCGCTTCAAGGCTTGGCGTAAATTCCGGGATTTTGACTTCATGAAGATACATTCGGTGATAAAGTTCAGGGTAATTTTTCTCGGAGCAAAATAACAATCCCCCCTGCGAAATCACAAGGGGGACTCACTTTTCACTTCACTGCTTCTGCGACTGCTTCTGCTACTTCCTGGGGCTTGGCCTGACCCTTTGACTCTTTCATCACGAGTCCCTGAAGGAACTTGAGCTTCTTGCCCTTCTTGTCCTTCCCGGATTTTATCTCGTCAAGAACGTCCGGGTTAGCCGCAATTACTGACGCTACTATGTCAGCAAGAGCATTCCCGGCGACTCCTCCCTCAGTGATTCCGAGAGACTTCACAGCGTCATCAATTCCGATTCCCTCAGCGCATACCTTGTCGAAAACCTCCCGGCCCTGAGTCGTTGAGAGCGTCCCCCCGTCAACCCTGGCAACAATCCCGGCGAGAGTCTCAGGCTTCACGGTAAACGCGGAAATCTTCTGCCCTTTCTCATTCAGCACACGAAGAACCTCCGTCCGCACCCAGTGAGAAGCACGGACAGGATTCGCCCCGGCGGCAACACAGGCCTCGAAGTAGTCAGCAAGATTCTTGTCGTCAGTCAGAACGTCAGCAACCTCACGCGGCACTCCCCAGTCATTGACGTACCTGTTTGCGCGAACGTCAGGCATCTCAGGCATCCTCGCGGCGACACGGTCAATCCATTCCTGCGAGATGTACAGCGGGGGCAAATCCGGCTCGACGATGAACTTGCGGTAATTCTCCTTCACGCGTGATGAGGAGGTTATTCCCTTCGCGTCGTTCCAGTGGCGTGTTTCCTGTATCACGTCCCCGCCCTGAAGCATGATCTTCTTCTGCCGTTTTATCTCGTACTCAATAGCCCGCTCCAGCGCCTTGAAGGAGTTCATGTTCTTGACTTCCACCTTATGACCCCAGCGTCCGTCAGAACACTTCATCGACACGTTAGCGTCGAATCTCATCATTCCCTTTTCCAGCTCGACATCTGAAGCTCCCGAATATATCACGCGCCTGCGGAGTGTCATGACGTACTCGACTGCCTCAGCCGCTGATGAAACGTCCGGCTCTGAGACGATTTCGGCCAGAGGAGTCCCCGACCTGTTGTAGTCGACATATGATGTGTCAGCACCTTCTAGACGTCCGTCTGACGCGCTGTGATGGAGGCTGCCAACGTCCTCTTCAAGGTGCATGTGGTGGACGCGAATCTTCTTGAGGTTGCCGTCTGCGTCGTGGACTTCAATGTAGCCTGCTGTTGTGATGGGAAGGTCGCACTGGCTGATCTGGTGTCCCTTGGGCAGGTCTGGGTAGAAGTAGGACTTGCGGAAGAACAATGACTTGGGACGTATTCCGCAGTTCATCGCGAACCCGGCTAACATTCCCTGCTCCACGACATGATGATTCAGGACGGGCAATGTACCCGGCAATCCCATGCAGACCGGGCATATGTTTGTGTTTGCGGGCGCGTCTGTGTCAGTTGAGCATGAGCAGAACAGCTTCGAGTCAGACTTCAGGCGTATGTGTATCTCAATCCCTATGACGGGCGTAAATGTCAGTTCGGCCATGATTATTTCACTCCTCCGTTCGCAATTCTGGGACCGCCTAAATGATTTTCGAGGATTATTCCCGCGTCAAGAAGCTCACTGTCGCTCCACCTCGGCCCTATGAGCTGAAGCCCCACAGGAAGCCCTCCAGCGTAGCCCGTGAAGAATGACAGACCCGGAAGCCCCGCTAGATTCACAGGAAGCGTGTACAGGTCAGCCTCGTAGCCCTTCATCGCGTCATCGTCAGACTCTCCGACCCTGCCCGGCATTGACGGCGTTACGGGCTGTAGTATGTAGTCAGTCTCACCGAAAGCCCGGGTGAACTCCTGCGCAATGAGCGTGCGCACCTTCGTGGCGGCGACGTAGTACTCCTCGCAACGTGTCGGCTCAGTCAGGCATGTACCCGCGATAATTCGTGCTTTGACCTCCGCGCCGAATCCGTAACTCCTCACACGCTCGAACATCTCCTTGATGCCACGTGCGTCCTTCACGGTGTAGCCCAGCCGGACTCCGTCGTAACGCTCAAGGTTGGTGTGAGCCTCGGACATGGCCAGAGCGTAGTAGCAGGCGACCGCGTATTTCGACACGACAGGGAGGGATACTTCCGTGATGATTGCGCCCTCGTCAGCAAGAACTTTCTGGACTCTCTTCATGGCATCAGCTATGGGAGCGTCAAGAGTGAAGCCGGAAAATTCCTTCACGACAGCAACCTTCTTCCCCTTTATGCTGGGCTTCTCATTGTGCGTGAAATCGTGGGGCTTGTCCCTGAAGCTTGACGAGTCCATCTTGTCATGGCCGGAAATCACCGACATAACGATTTGCAGGTCTCTCACAGTCCTTGCGAACGGGCCAATCTGGTCGAGTGATGAGCCGTATGAGATGAGACCGTAGCGGCTGACCATTCCGTACGTGGGCTTGAGGCCGTAAACACCGCAGTAGCTTGCTGGCTGACGGATTGAGCCGCCTGTGTCAGAGCCTAGCGAGAACGGGACGTACCCCGCGCTGACTGCCGCCGCTGACCCTCCCGAACTGCCGCCCGGGACAAGTGATGTGTCGTTGGGGTTGCGTGTCGGGCCGAACGCTGAGTTTCCGCAGGTGTTGCCCATCGCGAACTCGTCCATGTTGGCCTTGCCCATGAGGACAGCCCCGGCATCCTTGAGGCGAGTCCATGCTGTTGCGTCATAGGGTGGCCGCCAGTTTCCGAGAATGCGGCTTGCGGCTGTGGTGCGGATACCCTTCGTGCAGAGGTTGTCCTTGATGATTGTCGGAATCCCGGAGAGTACTCCCTCTTTTGCTGACTGGGGCGTGTCATCGGTGCGGGTGATTAGGGCGTGGATTTCCCCCTCGCACTGGTCGATACGTTTCTTGCAGGACGTGAATATTTCGGACGCTGAGAATTTCCCGGCCTTGAGACCCTCCATCAGCATCCACAGATTAAGCTCGTAAAGTTCCATGTTACTCCTCCATTATGCGCGGGACTTTGAAGTATGACCCGTCTACGTGTTCGCTCTCGTGAAGTATGGCTTCGTTGTCGGGGAAGGGAATAACTTTGTCTTCACGCAGGGGGCATTCGATGGCCTCCGCAAAGCTGAAAGGCTCAACGTCCTTGAGGTCTAACTCCTTGAAGCACTGCAATGCGTCAAGAAAGCTGTTGATGTACTTGACCGCTCCGGCGAGTTCCTGCTCAGTCAGCAGAAGCCGGGACTCTAATGCGATCTCGTTGACTTCTTCGCTGGTTAAGTTCACTGGTTATGTCTCCTTTGTGTGTTGTGGATTTTGTCAGCGTGTATTATATCAGCCTGCTTTTGTGCGTACCCTGTGATGTATGAGCGGCGGATATTCCTCATGGGTGAAAACAGGAAGCCCGAAATCATGAAGCCCGCTGATTATTGTGCGGGAAAGCTCTTCACATTCTTGTATCTCGTGCCTGCCTTCATTACGTTTACGCTTGTCCTTCTCAAATTTCCGGGGGGGGGAGTCTTCTTGCGGATGAGAAAGTATCCATGCTCATGGCAGAAAAAGCAGCACACAAAGCCAGAACTCAATCAATATGCTTTGTGATAACTTCCGGCAATCTCCTTTTCGTAAAATACTATCCTGAACATTTACCCGCTATATTTCCGCCTGAAGATTTCCGTCATCAGCCCGGCCACTGCCACAAGCACAGCCCCTCCCCAGAAAGCAAGAAACTCACGCGAATAACCGTTCCACACCTCAGGAGCGAACAGCCGCGCAAGATGAAGGAAAAAGCACTCACTAGCCGCGAACATATACCCGTAGTACGCAAAGACTCCGTAACGTGATATGAACCCGTTTACCCGTTTCAGCCATTCCCCTTGCTTGCTCATAGCGTCCTCAATCATTTTCCCGCTCAACATGTCGCCGATAACATCATTGCTGCTTTCAGGCAAGGGAGCTTCTATGTTAATGAGCTGGAAATCATTTGACGATGCAGTAACGTAACACAGTCCCCACACAGAAGGCAGGAACGACTCAGTCCCCGGAAATTTCAGCAGGACTGGCAGAACTGAAGCGCACACCATGACGAAGGCCGCCGATTTCCTGTTCTTGTGAGTGAGATATATTCCTGCTATTCCGAGAATTAGACTCAGAATTGCGATGACCTGAATATTTCCCGTGCCTGTCATTTCACGGAAGATGTATACCGCGTTCACAGCTGTACCGATTATTCCTGCTGCTATGGAAGTACCGATTGTAGGCTTCGTGTACTTCACCCTGCGTATCACGGTTATTCTGCCTTCCTGCCCATGAGATAATCCACATACTGACGCGCCGCCCTGCCCGTCATCCCTCCGTGCCTCAATTCCCACCTGTCAGCACCCGCAAAAAGCTCCCCATCGTCAGCCGCAAGACCCGCTTTAGCCGCAAGAGTCCTCACAATCTCATGGTAGGCATCACGTCTGGGACTCGAAAAGTTCACCGCAATCCCGAAACGTGAAGCCAGCGATAATTTTTCTTCCACCGTGTCTGACCTGTGAATGTCTCCGTTGTGTTCCATGTCATCGCGATCCTTCCAGATTTCGCGGACAATATGGCGGCGGTTTGATGTCGCGTATATCAGGATGTTGCCCGGCCGGGACTCTATTCCTCCCTCGATTATGGCCTTCAGGTATTTGTACTCGCTCTCGTTCTCCTCAAAGGATAAATCATCGATGAACAGTATGAACTTGTAGTTGCGTGTTCTGAGCTTCTGCGTTATCGCCTGAATGTCGCGGAACTGGTGCTTGTACAGCTCAATCACTCTCAGGCCGTCAGCAAAATATTCGTTGAGCAGTGCCTTCACGCTCGTGGATTTCCCCGTCCCCCCGTCGCCGTAAAGAAGCACGTTGTTGGCTGGCCTGCCCGCGAGGAATGCCTCAGTGTTTGCGCGGAGCTCGGCCTTCTGGGACTCATAGCCCACGAGGTCAGACAGCCTCACATCACCGACATCATTATTGCTGAGGGCGGAAAATTTCCCGTCCACATACCTGAAGGCTTTTCTTGTCGCGAAATATCCCACGCCGTGATTCTTGTACCAGCTTGTTACTATGTCGAAGATTTTCCGGGCTGAATGAGTTTCTGCTATGGCCTTGCTGATTTCACACACCGGGGAATTCTGCGGAGAGTCCTCCCTGAAGCTGTCTATGTAGTGAAGATGCTCATTGTCCAGCGCAAACAGCCTCATGAAGACCTCGAAATCATGAACGGCTATATCTCTCAGCGAGCCTTGAGGGGGGGAGCGTCTTTCACAGGCAAGAGAGAAGAAATTTTCGTTGCTCAGGATAAAATGTGTCAGGTAATTCTGCCAGATGTTTCCCGATGCGTAATTGTTCCTGAATGCTTCAGTGATAAGCTCGTGGAAGAGTATATGTATTTCGAGCACGTCATCACTGCTGAAGGCTGTGCTGAGTCTGACTATCATGCTGTCGGCGGGGGCTTCGTAGGCGAGCAGTACACACAAAGTATTATTCCTCCTGTAAATTATTCTGGAATATTGCGAATTATACCAGCAAGGATAAAAACAGGAGCTGAAGATTAGACCGTGCCTTTTGCTTGTCCCTGCTCTGCTGATTGCCGGAGAAGTTTTACGGTGTACCTTGACTTCATGCGGCAGAAAAAAATTATCCCCCCGCTTATATTAGCTACGGAGGGACTAGAGTTTTTGCTGACTGTGTTACCTGCCTATTTTTCTGAGAACCTTCTTTGCGTCTTCGTAGCCGTTATTGGCAGCTCTCTTCAGCCATTTCACGCCGAGGTCAACATCCTGCCTGACACCTTCGCCCTGAAGATACTGAATCCCAACGTTATACTGCGCGACATTGCTTCCCTGTTCGGCGGCTTTGAGGTACCAGCGGAAGGCTTCTTTCTTGTCTTTGTTCACGCCCTCGCCTTTGTCGTACATATAGCCCAGATTGTTTTGTGCGGTGAGATGTCCCTTTTCGGCGGCTTTGAGATACCATTTTGCAGCCTCCTTGTAGTCTTTCCTGACCCTGTAGCCTTTATGATAGAACCAGCCCAGCTTGAATTCTGCGCCAGTGTTGCCCTGCTCTGCCGCCAGCCGATACCACTGGAGAGCCTCTGATTTATCCTCAAGGACTCCGTCAGCCTCGTCATATATCCGCCCTAGTTCGTACTGAGCTCTTGCATCACCGTTTTCTGCGGCCTGACGTATTCGGCTGATTTTATCGCTCTCGCCTTCCTTCTGTGCCCAGTCAACAGTTTTTGCTTTGCTGATCAGCGTATTAGTTTGCATTTGCTGCTGCGGAACTGTTTTGCTGTCAGAGCCGGGATTTTCGAGATTGCTGAGATTCTTTTTCGCGTAAGAGTCTCCCTTGTCAGCCGCAATCCTGTACAGTCTCTTTGCCTCGTCCAGATTTTTCTCGATTCCCAGGCCATTTTGATACATCCAGCCGAGATTGTTCATTGCCCTGGCATTACCCTGTTCGATTGCTTTGCTGTACCACCTGAAAGCCTCCGTGTAATTCTGCGGGACTCCCCAGCCGTTTTTATACATCCAGCCCATGTTGCACTGCGCGGGAGCATAGCCTTGGTCAGCAGCTTTCCTGTACCACTTCACGGCCTCATCGTAATTCTGAGGCGCGCCCCAGCCATTTTCGTAAGCTCGTCCCAGAGAGTTCTGAGCTTTCACGTGTCCCTGCTCTGCTGATTTCTTGTACCACTTGAACGCCTCGAACTTGTTTTCTTTCACCCCTTTGCCCTCGTCATACATTACTGCAAGCTCATACTGTGATGAAGCGTCTCCCTTTTTCGCCCTCCGCTTGAGTTCATTCAAGGTAGCTCCGAATGCCGGAATGCTCACAATCACAGAGGCAGCGCAAAACAACGCAATCAACGCCCGGATTTTTCTGCTCATTGCAATTCCTCCTAATGCTTAACGTAGCCTTCGCCTGATTTTGTTACCTGAATGATTCCGGGAGGGGTTATGTGCATTCCTGCTATGGGAATATTCTTCGAGGCGGCATAATCCAGCAGGAATTTCCGGGACTGCACAGCCTTCACGCGGTCTTCGTCGTACCTCACCGCGACTTCAGGATGAGGAATCTGAATCTCCGGGAAGTGCATGATGTCCCCGGCAACAATCAGCTTCTCTCCGTCAGCCTCAACAAGATATGACGCATGGCCGGGCGTGTGTCCCGATGTGTCAATCGCCCTGACTCCCGGTACAACTTCATCGCCGTACACGAACTGCCTCACTGTGTAGAGCTTGAGCGCGGCAATAACGGACTTGTTCCTCACCTTGTTGACCCAGTAATCATATTCGGGCTTCGACATATAGACTTCAGCATTAGGGAACGCCGTTTTGCCGTCAGAGTCTAATAGGCCGCCGAAATGGTCATGATGAAGGTGAGTGATGAGAATCGTTCTGACGCTTTCGGGGGAGATGCCGTTTTCCGCAAGGCGCGAGATTACCTGCCCGTCCTGAAGTCCGACATCATAGAGTACTCCGTTGACCCAGAACGCTAGAATCTGGCTGGGCATTTTCTCACCGGGATAATATTCGGCCTTCTGTGACTCAGACGCATTCACGAGAAGGGATGTATCACCCTCACCACGAATATCAATGAGCGTGATTGCCTCGATACCCCCGGCATATGCGCAGGAGGCAAAGAGGACGGAAATAATGAGTGCGGCAAATATTCTTGACATGATGACTCCTCCATAATGATTGGGATTTTTCTTCGACTATGATAACACGCAAAAATTTCCTGGAGGTTATAGCATTGGGAAAACTCACAGCAATATCTTCTGTAGCAATTCTTCCCGGCATCCTCACAGCGTAAGTATCATCAAGCCATTTCTG
Source organism: Synergistaceae bacterium (assembly GCA_017446055.1). Lineage (GTDB taxonomy): Bacteria > Synergistota > Synergistia > Synergistales > Aminobacteriaceae > JAFUXM01. The sequence goes on from JAFSRQ010000053.1 coordinate 30,695, forward strand.
ATGGTTCACGGCCTGACGTACTCATCGCATGAGTTCAACGCTTACAGCTTCATGCCCGGCTCGGATTACACCGCAGAGGACATAGCCGCCGCAAGAGTCATCCTTGAGCGTTCCGGGATGAGTCAGCTTGACGTTCTCGGCTGGAGCTGGGGGTCTGTAACATCCGGGAGTTTCGCGGCGAAATATCCCGGCATGGTGCGCAGACTCGTGCTTTATGCTCCGATAGTGGCGGGGCTTGCTGACGTTGAGGTTACCGCTCCGTTCAACCATAACACATGGATTCACGCGGCGGGAGATTTCCAAGTCAACGCGGACAAGACCATAAATTACAGCATTACAGAACCTGAAGTGGTGAATGCGTTTCAGTCCAACTGCTGGCGTTACAACAAGGATTCGAGTCCCAACGGAGGAAGAAGGAACTTGCTTGTGTCGCCGGAAAAGAGGCTGATACCTACAGACAAGCTCACAATGCCCGTCCTGATTATCGCGGGGGAAAAAGACCAGTACGTTACGCCGGAATTATGCCGTGAAGCCTTCGCGACCCTCAGCAACAAAAAATCGCGCATCGAGATCATCACGGGGGCTGCTCATGCCATGATGATGGAGAAGCCGTACTATATGCAGTTCAGGGAAAAGGTGTGCGTTTTTCTTTGCGCAGAATAATTTGACACTGGGGGAAAAGGGAGTATAATTTCTCTCTGTCATGCCTCACCCTTTCAGTGCGGGGGTGGCGGAATTGGTAGACGCGCAAGACTAAGGATCTTGTGAGCAATTTAGCCTCGTGGGAGTTCGATTCTCCCCCTCCGCACCATAGATAATGATAATCCCTCTGGTTTCCCGCCGGAGGGATTTGTTTATGTGTCAGGAAGTGAGGCCGTTGAAGACTATATCCTGCAAGGTGTCCACGGCCTGGGCGTAAGTGAGGCTGTTGCTTGCGAGAAATTCGGGGCTTGCTATGGCGGTCATCGACGCTGAAAGGCACTGGTACACGACCGCGCTGTTGACCGGGCGCAGGACACCGTCATTAATGCCCTCCTGAAGGATGCTCATGAACACGCCTACTTTCTCCTCCCTGAACGCCGTCCATCTCTCCCACTCTTCCGGGTAATAACGCTTGAGGTCTCCGTACATGTCGCTGCTGAAGCCCTGAGTAACCGACATGAAAGCCTCCGTGAACATCTTGAGCTTGCCTAGTATGGGTATGTCAGACTTGAGGATTTCGGACTCTTTGCTGTTGAACGAGTCTATGAGCCAGCCTATCACGCCGCTTACTACTTCGTCCTTCGAGGATACTGCCTTGTAGAGCGAGGACTTGCTCACCCTCAGCCTCCGTGTCAGGTCATCCATCGTGAAGTGGAGCGAGCGCACCTTTATTTCCTCGACCGCCGCCTGTATCAGTCTTTCCTTGCCGTTCATGTTACCGCCTCCCGGAGGGTATTTTACCCCATATTTCCGGGACTGCCCGCAACGTCCTGCCATGCCTCCGCGAAGTGCCTAGCCTCAATGGTGAAACTGTCAGTATTATTCCCGGCCGCCTCACGGAGCGCGTTAATCCCCGCCATCCTGCACAGCGCCTCAATGTCCGCGCCTGAGAAGCCTTCACTCTTTTCCGCGAAGTCATCAAGATTCACATCACCGCCAAGCCTCAGCCTTCCCGCGTGAATCCTGAATATCTCCCTCCTTGCCTCAGCGTCAGGCATGGGAAGCTCGATTCTCAGGTCAAATCTTCCCGGCCTCAGCATAGCCCGGTCAAGAAGATCCGGCCTGTTTGTCGCGGCAACCACGAGGACGTTCTTGTCCTTCAGGCTGTCCATCTCCGAGAGGAACTGCCCTGCCGTGCGCTCGCTGACTCGTCCTGCCCCCGCGTCATTGCGGCGTTCGGGAACAAGCGCGTCAACCTCGTCAAAGAATAATATTGACGGTGCTGACTGTCTGGCTTTCTTGAAGATTTCGCGTATGCCCTTCTCGGAGTCGCCAACCCATTTCGAGATAAGTTCCGGGCCTCTCACGGCGATGAAGTTAGCCCCGCTCTCAGTCCCAAGAGCATGAGCCAGAAGAGTCTTCCCCGTCCCCGGCCTGCCCGAAAGCAGGATGCCCCTCACAGGAGTCAGCCCCGACTTCGCGAACATGACGGCGTGTTTCAGCGGAAGCTCGGAAGCGTCGCGCAGTAACTTCTTCGCGCTGGCGAGTCCGCCCACGTCATCCCAGCGGACTCTCGGAACCTCGGCGGCTACGTCCCGTGTTGTCGACAGCTCAACGTCATCGAGTGCCCGGAGGAAATGACGCATTGAGACTTTCACCCGTGATAATTCGTTCTTGTCGGGGGCATCGCCGAAAAGGTCTCTCTCAGCACCAAGTTCACGCAGGCACGTCATCGAGGCTTCTCGGCACAAAGCGGCAAGGTCAGCACCAAGAAACCCGGGAGTCTTCGACGCTACGATTTCGAGGTCGACATCATCCGACAGCGGCATGTTCCTTGTGTGTATTCTGAGGATTTCGAGCCTTCCTTCCGGGTCAGGCGGCCTTATCTCAATCTCACGGTCGAGCCTTCCGGGCCGTCTCAGTGCCGGGTCTATCTTGTTCGGCAGGTTGGTGGCGGCGATTATCACAGTGCCCCCGCGGGATTTGAGGCCGTCCATCAGCGCAAGAAGCTCCGAGACGACTCGCTTCTCCAAGTCTCCGAGTACGTTCTCGCGGTTGGGTGCTAAAGCGTCAATCTCGTCGAAGAATATCACCGATGCCGGGTACTGCTGCGCCTCGTCGAATATTTCACGGAGCATCTGCTCGGACTCGCCGTAATGCTGGCGTATGATTTCCGCTGAGTTCACGCTGATGAAATGAACGCCGGATTTCTGCGCGACCGCCCGGGCTATGAGCGTCTTTCCGCAGCCGGGAGGGCCGTAAAGCAGAAGCCCCCGCGGAGGCTCAGTGCCGAGATGGCGGAAGATTTCCGGGTGAAGCAGGGGCAGCTCCACCATCTCACGGACACGGGCGACTTCCTTCTTCAGTCCGCCTATGTCATCGTATGAGGCTGATGATTCGGTCTTCCTGAAACCAGGCATAATTCTTGCTAGCATGTTGTCCCTCAGCGAGTCTCCGAGACTGAGTCAGCACTCCCCATCCTCATGCCCGCGCTGATTTCCTGCCTCATCGCGAAGGGGTTGCGCCCAAGCACAAGGTACATCGTAGCTCCGGCCATGATGACCGATACAAGGCACGTGAATATTCCGGCGAGCTGTGTCGCAAGAGGGCTGAACACTCCGTTGACCGCGAAGATAGCAGGCATTCCGCAGAACGAGAAGCCTCCCATGTAGCAGAACGGCATCAACAGCAGGATGAACACGCTGTGCCAGCCGTTGAACCAGTTCCTGAACCTGTAGGCTATCGTTACGCTGAGGAAGAGGGATGCAACGTTGACGAACAGCCACCAGCACGGGAAGTGCCGTATGAGGACCAAGGGCTGGTTTCCGTAGTAGGTGTATATCCCGCCGTAGCCCAGGAGAAGCTCCTCAACGACGATGTCAGCGATTCCCGAAAGTATCAGGCATATCCAGAGCGTGCGAGTCCTGACCCTGCGGAGTAACGCGGCATAAAGTATGTAGCCGAGTATCGCGCCGAACGCCCACCACATTATCGCTACGTACCAGTTGAACTCGCGCCCCATGAGGACGAACATAATATCTCCGGGAATGTGGGACTGCGACCAGTAGACCCCGCCTAGGTAGTTGTCGATTGCTTCCGGGACAACGCAGAACGCCGCGCCTAATACCATTCCGACCGGGACCCATGAGCGGAACTTCCTGCTGTCGAAAATTGACACGACGAGGAAGAACAGTGCGATTGCGAGCATGATTGACGTTGAGACCACGACATGCTCACGGTTCTGGGGGAATATCTCGTTGGGGGGCATGAATGTCCCGAACGCAGAGTCGAGGCTTGTCTGTACTGTTGCCGGGTCTTCCGCCGCGAATGCCGCACCTGCCAGCGCGACGAGGATTAACGCGATTACTGCTGAAAATGTGATGACTGAACGCCTGTTTGACATATTGAAGCCTCCTGTAACGATTAGTACTGTAAATACTTGTTTCAGTACTCTAATCAGTCTACAGCAAAAATCCGGGCTGTCAAGGTGTAGAATGTCAGCAAGAATTGAGCATAAGGAGGAATTGCGGTGAACGAAGGAATGTTTGTGCGCACTGGGACTCTTGATGACCTTGACGCGGTCGCGAACGTTGAGGCTGAATGCTTCCCACCTTCGGAGGCGGCAACACGTGAGACTCTCGCCGGGAGGCTGGAACATTACGCGGCTCATTTCTGGCTCATGTTTGACGGCGGGAGGCTGGTGTCGTTTGCTGACGGTATGTGTACGGACGAGCGGAATCTGACTGATGAGATGTACTCGCGTCCTGAGATGCACAATGAGCGCGGGCAGTGGCAGATGATTTTCGGCGTGAACACTGTCCCGGATTACAGGCGGAGGGGACTTGCGGGTGAACTCTTGAGGCGGGTGATTCGTGATTCCCGTGAGCATGGCCGGAAGGGTCTCGTGCTTACGTGCAAGGACAAGCTCGCGGGATGGTATGAGTCTTTCGGGTTCGTCAGCGAGGGAGTGAGTCAGTCGGTTCACGGCGGTGCTGTCTGGTATCAGATGAGGCTGGAATTTCAGCGTTGACAGAAAAAAGCAGGCCGTTTGTTGTTTGCGACCTGCCTTCGTTTTATGCGTTGTTGTTGATGTTGCCTTCGTTCTTCCACAAGAAAGTGTGTCTTGAAGCCGTCTTCACGCTCAAAGGAAGCTCAACCCACCCCCAAGGCGTTACGAGTATGTACCTCAGTATTATTCCCTGCTCTGACAAAGCGTCAACATGAGGCGAGAACTTCATCACGTCATCCAGTATGAATGTGTCGCTGATTATCCAGACCCTTTTGCACGTGTTCCTGTTGAAGACCGCCGCATAGTCTATCGCTGAACGCAGGCCGCTCTCGTATTCCGGGGGAGTTATGCTGATTATCACAGCGTCAGATTTCCCTTCAGGAGTTCTTGCTCCGGGGATTATGTCCGCGTATTCTCCTATGTCATTAAGGCGTTCGATCAGTGCCTCGATTCCAGTGCTGCCGTCCTCGAAATTTTCTCCGAATATGGCCGAGAATATATCATCGTCAAGATTATCATTGTCATCATCGGTCATGTCCTTCATCCATTCCTGGACTCTCGATATTGCGTCAAGAATATACTGCGGGTATTCGCTCTCTGATATTGCGGACAACAATTCACTCATCATCATTTCGTTATGGCTGTCAGATTCCGGCTTGCTGTTTCTTTCTGCGCACATTGATATTCAGCCTCCTTTATGCGCCGCTGATTTGGGGATTAAGTATAGCACAGTGATACAGCTATGATTATCGCCGTTCCTGTTACGGTTGATATGATGGTGTGGATCTCGCTCCGTCTCACTATGCCCCAGTCAACAGGAGCTTTTACCGCGTTCATGTCGAACACTGCCGGGTGGAAGCGTCTGACCCGTCCGCAGTATTCCTCATAGTCATGGCCGAACTTAGTCCGCAGAAATTCTTCCTCGTGGGGTATAATCACAAGGACGTAAAGAACGAAGAAGCTCGCCGCGAATATCACAACCGCCCATTTCCCCGCAATAACGCTCCAGCCGAGTCCTATCACGAAATTCCCGAAGTACAGCGGGTTGCGCATCAATGCGTACGGCCCCGTTGTTGCTAGCTTGAGTGCCTTGACGTTTTCGCCCCTGTACAAGCCTATCACCCCAGCCGACCAGCACCGCCACAATTGACCCAGTGTCACAATAATGACTGAGGCGGCAATAATTCCCGGCGTTGAGGCTCTGACCATGAAGAGAATTGCGAGGAACAAGAGCGTCCATATCCCCCCGCGCATTCTGAATATCCACTCACGCATCTTCAGGTTTCGCTCCCTTGTGCAGGTTTTCCGTTACTCCCCAGCCCAGCATACGAATCACTACTACCACTCCCATGAAGATAGATATATAGTCCGTGAAAAATCTGCACATCACCGACATCACCCCGGCCATGTTCGCGGGCATAAGGATAGAGTACAGCAGCGCACCGCCCCCCTCAGCGACTCCGCTCGCCCCCGGTGTGGGGATGAAGTACAGTATGAACATGAAGACAGCCTGAACCGCAAGAGTCTGCATGTACCTGAACGGGAGTCCTACAGCCGACATCAGCACAGGAAGAACGCTGAACAATGCGGCAAGATGAAGCACAGAAAGTATTACAGCGGCTATCACCCAGATCTTTCCCGTGTGGAACGCCAGCTTGAAGTTCATGATGTAGTTGTCTATCTCCTTGTCCAGCCAGCGCGCAATCTTCACCGCTCTTTTTGTTGACCGCACGAAGTTAGACCGACTTAACCATAACACTATCATGTGATTCACTTTCTTCACGAGGTCAGGACGTATCACAGTGAACGCAATGAATGCCCAAGTCGCAAGAATCACAACGAACACGTAGAACACCAAGCCTTTAAGGAACGGGCTGCCCTTGAGGATTTCAGGGTCAAGCATCAATGCAGAAGGCACAGAAATTGTGAGGATCAATACGGTCAGCATAGTGCGCATTAATGTGATGGCTATTCCTTTGCCGACCGGGATGCCCTTCTTGTAGAGCGCGTAAACCTGGAAAGGCCCTCCTCCTGACTGCATCGGAGTAACAGCACTGCCGAAGTAGTTCAGCCACGTCAAGACTATACCCAGCGAGAAGGGAACGTGTTCATGAGCCGCGTATGACAGCGCGCAGAATCTCCCGGCATCGCATATCCACGCCGCAAATACCACAAGGAGCGCAAGAAGGAGCTTCAGCTTGTCGGCTTTGAGAAGTGAACGTATTGTAGCTTGGTCAACGCTGCGGAAAATGATAAACGCACTCACTCCGAATGCAAGCAGTATGAAGATGATTAATCCTTTTCTGAGAGACAAGGCGAGTTTTTCCTCCGTCATGAAAATATGGGGCTATTATAACCTGTAACAGCTTCAATCATGCCCTGATATAATTACGGACAATCCACAGCAGAAACTCTATACAGGAGATGAAATCATGAGGGGAAATTATGCGCTTCTGTTTCTCGTACTCTGGCCTATGATAGGCGGGCTTGTGTCATATTACTTGGGGAAAAAGAGCAGGCTTGTGCGTGATGTAGCGGCTGATGTTGTGTGCCTGATTGAGCTTGCGGCGGTTCTGTCGTTGTGGGGGAATATCGGCACTGAGCTTGTGATACCCGGTGTCTGCGGGCTGGGGATGAAGTTCAAGGCTGACGGCTTCAGGTTCGCATACGCTGTGATTATCGCGTTCATGTGGTCGGCGACAACGATATTTTCCCGCGAGTACCTGCGAGGACACCGCAACCGTAACCGCTACTACCTGTACGTCCTTCTGACTCTCGGCTCAATCATGGGCGTGTTCATTTCGGGGGATTTGTACACAACCTTCATGTTCTTCGAGATGATGTCGCTGTTCTCGTACATTATGGTTGTTCAGGACGAGACACCCGAAGCTCAGAGAGCCGCGCAAACTTACCTTGCCATAGCGATAATCGGGGGGCTTGTTACTCTCACGGGATTAATCCTCCTCTACAACTACACGGGGACTCTCGACATTGACGCACTCGCAAAGTTCAGCCTTCACGACAAATCCCCGCTCTACATTCCGGGCTTCCTGGTGTTCTTCGGGTTTGCAGCGAAGGCCGCAATCTTCCCGTCCCACATATGGCTTCCCACAGCCCACACTGCCGCTCCTGCTCCGTCAAGCGCATTGCTGTCCGGGCTTCTCACGAAATCGGGGCTGTTCGGAATTATCGTCCTAAGCTCAGGAATATTCCTCCACGATTCACGCTGGGGCTTCATGCTTCTCATCCTCGCGGTGATTACGATGGTTCTCGGGGCGGTTCTTGCTGTCTTCTCCGTCAACATAAAGCGCACTCTCGCATGTTCCTCAATGTCTCAGCTAGGCTTCATACTCACGGGAATTTCTATGCAGTGCTTTCTTGGGGCGGATAATGATTTGGCCGTTCGCGGGACGATGCTCTACATGGTCGGTCATTCGCTCATCAAGCTGGTACTGTTCCTCTGCGCCGGAGTCGTCCACATGAACACGCACAAGCTGAATCTCAACGACATTCGCGGATTCGGAAGGGGCAAGAAGGTTTTGATGTTCGCGTTCTTGATGGGCGGACTCGGTTTGATGGGTGTTCCTCTGGTCAATGGCTACTTGGGCAAAACTCTCATCCACGAGGCAATCGTTGAGCATATTCACGCGCTCTCACACGGAGCAGGCACTCTCCCGTTCATGACGGCGGGCGGGGAAAAATTCATGTTCAGTGTGTGCGAATGGCTCTTCCTGATTTCGGGGGGACTAACGACAGCTTACGTGATAAAACTTTTCGTTGTCCTTTTCATCGCGAAGCCTGCGCCCAATATGCACCAGAAAGATACATATCTCTCATGGCCGAACGCAATAATCCTCACACTTTCCGCGCTCCTGCTCCCGGCAATAGGACTCTTCACGTCAGAAATCGGCGACAAAATCGGCTTCCTTGCCACAAGTTTCATGCACGGCCCGGAACATCATCATGCTGTGAGTTACTTTGCGTTTGAGAATCTCGAAGGCTCTATGATTTCCATAACGATTGGAGTCGCGGTGTACTTCCTGTTTGTGAGGAGGGTGCTACAGTCTGAGACCGTCAAAGGCGAGATACTGTGCCTCGATTTGTGGCCGTCGTGGCTGAATATAGAGAACGCATTATTCCGCCCGGTAATCGGACTCATACTGCCGTTCATCGGTTCATTGTTCGCGAAAACTGTTGACCTCGTAACCGCAGGGCCTGTAACGTTATTGCTGTCTCAAGCGTCGCGTATAAAGTTCATCCGTCCTCCTGAAGATACAGACTTCGGACTCTATCAGGACGAGGAGAAGCAGGAAACTGTAGGGACACTTCTGCCGTCGAGTCTTGCTTACGGACTGATGACATTTGCGGCGGGACTGCTTTTCGTGATTGCGTTCATGATGCTTTAGGTTACCGGGAAAATGAGCAGGCGGTCTCTTTTCGGGGAGGCCGTCTTTTTGTGAATGCGGGAATTTGCCGGATTTATTTTTTCCCTATAATGCCCGATAATTAACTATATTACCCGGAATCTTAATACTGAAGGAATGACTGCCATGATTATCAACAACAATCTTACAGCGTTGTCGGCCCTGAATGCCACCAAGGCCGCCAGTGATATGGTCAACAAGTCCATAAAGCCGCTGGCCTCTGGGCTTAAGATCAATTCTTCCTCGGATGATGCCGCCGGACTGTCAATAAGCGAGAAAATGCGCTCACAGATTAAGGGCTATGACATGGCCATAAAGAATGCGCAGGACGGTGTATCGCTTCTCAGGACTGCGGATGATGCTCTGGGTAATACTGACGGCTTGCTGCACAGGATGAGGGAGCTTTCAGTTCAGGCGGGCAATGACACTCTTACTATGCAGGACAGGGTACACATACAGGAAGAAATAGACGGACTGCTCGGCCAGCTGGACAACGTGTCAAAGCAGACTAAGTTCAACACGAAGAAACTCCTGAACGGTGATGCGGGCGCGCTGTGGTCAGCAAGTGATACAAGCGTAAGAATCAGGGTGCGCGGAAGCCTTCTGACATTCAACAGTGAGGGCAGCAGCCACAATAATATCAATGTCGGTGCAAACTACAGGATAGAGATACGCTCAGAGCCTGGAAAAGCGCAGGTGCAGAAGAGCAATATCATGAGCGTAACTGAGACTATGCTAATAGAGGGCGACAATGAGCCGGTAGAAGTATATTATGACAGGTCATTAAGGGAGATGCCCCAGTTTTATGACAGCGAGGGGAAATTTTACGTCCTTGAGCCGCAGAAATTGACGCTCGTCCAGGGGAACGGTAAAACAGCGGGAGTCATGATTTACGGTGAGGACACGCTCAGGGATGCCGCCTCGAAGATCAATGAAGCGATAGCCTCGGGGCTTGGCCAGTCAGCATATACTGATGATGCCAGCCGTTTCGCTGTGGTTTCTGACGGCTCGGAGATGACAGCGGAGTCGGTGTATTCGCGCTCGGCTGTTTATGGTGATGACGGGAAAATCACGGGCTACGACATATCATCGACTCTCGTTGTCCGCAGTGCTGTGCAGGGGCAGGAAGGCGAGATATATTTTGCGGGCAATGACGAGCTGATTCACGCATTCGGCCTCAACACGATTCAGGACTCACAGGAAGGCACGTTCAGGGTCTCAGTCTTCAACGCACACACAGGCGAGGCTGTAGCGACTGACGTAAAGGTTACAGGCCATGAGCTAGCCGGGATAATTCATCCGAATGTTGACGTGGATTTTGACCCTATGGCCGGAACTGTAGCGTCATGGGACGAGAGCCAGAAGAAATATATCCTCGCGTCTGACGGAGTATATACGGCGAATGTTCATCTTGCTGACAACGGAATATTGTTCCAGGTCGGGACGAACCAAGACGAGTCTTTTGCCGTACAGCTGGGCAATGTTTCAGCGGAGACTCTTGGTGTTGACCGCGTGAATGTCATGACGAGGGATCTTGCGCAGAAGTCTATCGGGTACATAGACACGGCTATTGACAGCGTGGTTAAGCAGAGGACTCAGATTGTGGCTTACGGCAATGCGCTTGAGCATACACTTCAGAGCATAAACATTGCGGGCGAGAACATCAATGACTCTATGGGCAGGATAACGGATGCGGATTACGCGAAGTCGACAATGAGATTCATCGAGTTCCAGATACTGAGCAAGGCAGGAGAAGCAATGATGTCTCAGGCAAACCAGCAGCCCGAAGCAGTCTTCAGCCTTCTCGGAAACTCATAGCCTCAGCAAAAATCCCCCGTCAGCATTAACGCGCTCTTTTCTTGATGGCGTGAAGCAATATTATTACACTCACAATCCCTGACACACTGCACCCTGTACGTTTTTGTTCACCCGGTGCCCGTAAAAGACCCTCCGCTGTATTCACCCTCGCAGAGATTACCGGCTCATACCTCACACCGCCCTCAAGATATGCCCTGACCGTGATTTTCCTGTTTGCCGGGACTGTACCCGTTTCCCTGCCGGAAGTGTCGACAAACGTATAATTCTCGCCTTCCGCCTCAATGCCGTATGGGAACGAATGAAACTCTATGTATGTCCCTTCAGGTATCCAGCTGTCGAAGTTCACGTAGAAGTCATACCTTCCGTCCTCGCTTACTGTTACAGGGGGGATGATGGCCGCCGTGATGTATTCATGGGGTTCGTTCTCGGATATGGTGAGGGAAAATTTCCGTGAAGCCTTCCCTCCCGGATTTTCCGCAGAGATGTTGAGCGTGAATCTTCCGGCCTCCTCCGGGATACCCTCAAGTACTCCGCTTTTGCTGAATGACAGTCCGGCAGGAATCTTCCCGCGCAATGACCACGCTGTCCCGGCTCCTCCCACAGAAATGAAGTCCGCGTGATAATACTCGCCCTTGAAGCCGTCCGGAACTGCCAGAGTCTTTATCTGAGGCTTGAGTGTCTTCACGCTGAATGACAGCCGCCTTGATGCTCTGCCCTCGACTGTTGAAGCCTGCACAGTGATACGGCCGTCGTAATCTTTTGCCGGAACGCCTGAGATAACCCCGCTAACAGCGTCAAGACTCAGCCCTTCAGGGAGAACATCACAGCTCCATGTTACCGGGTTGCGGCTTGAGGCTCTGAGCATGAAACTGTAGCGCATACCCGTAAATCCCTGCTTCAGAACAGATGTTGATATGGCTGGAATATCCCCCCTCACTGAAAGCGTGTAATCCCTCCGCGTGAAGACCGCACCGTTGCCGCCCGTAACTGTCAGCGGAAATTTCCCGGTCTCACTAGGAGTCCCTGAGAGAATCCCGGAGTCGAACGACAAGCCGCGCGGAATTTTCCCGGAAATCCTCCACTCGCCGCCGCCAGTCCCCGAAAGTCTCATCACAGCCCTGTATACCCTGCCGTAATGGGCATCGCTGAGGCTGTCAGGGGCAATATCCATGTCAGCACTTGAGACTGTCAGCGTTACTTTTGCGGACGACTCTCCGGCTTCATTCGCGGCTGTGATGTCAAGCGTGTAGTCTCCCGGCTCTGAGGGAGTCCCGGAAATTCTCCCGGTGTCATCAAGAGTCAGACCCGAAGGAATTTCCCCGGCCATGATTACGGAGGCGGGCGAGTCATTCATCGTGAGCCTGAAATCATATGAGGCATTGATGACGGCAGGAGGAAGAGCCAGAGATGTGATTTTGGGCAGATGGTCGGCAAAAACTTTCAGCGGGAACAGCAGCGAGACTTTCCCGGCACTGTTCGAGGCTGTAACGTCAACGCTGAATACCCCTGAAACTTTCGGAACGCCTGAGATTTTCCCGGAGGCTGAACACGCGAGTCCGTCCGGGAGTCCTTCTGCTGACCATTGAGCCGGGGATGAGGCTGTGAGGGTGTACGAATAATTGTCGCCTGAAATGCCCGGCCAAAGCCTGTTGTGAGAGATGTCCGGGATAGTCTGCGGAAGCGCGTCAAGTGTCCACGTACCCGGAATATCTATCTTCATGGGGGGTATGCTGCCGGTGTCTGCACCTTCGCGCCGGAAGATGACCGAGTCCCGCGAGTCCGTGTAACTGAGTATGAGAATGTCGCCGGAGATTTCGAGCCTAGTAGCCGCAGCATTGAGCGCAAGAATCACACAAAGCAGAAGGATAGTCCCCCGCAAGAATTTTGACGCAGGACGCGGATATTTGCCTTCACTTTTTGCCCGGCATGACAGCATTCATTATTCCCCCTAGTATAAGCGATGAAATTATAATATGAGTCTGATAGAATTTTACCTGCTTATCCCAACAAACAAACAGGAGGCATGATTGACGAAATGCCAGGCGGAATATACGAATGCTTGTCGCTGATTGCTGAACGTATAACGGCGAACAAGGATTATCTCACGGAATTAGACCGCGAAATCGGCGACTCAGACCACGGTATCAACATGGCACGTGGATTTTCGGCTGTGATGGAGAAGCTGACCCCCGAAGATTCAGACATCGGCGCGGCTCTCAAGAAGGCAGGAATGACTCTGCTGTCGAAAGTCGGAGGAGCTTCCGGGCCATTGTACGGCACTGCATACATGGAGGCCGGGAAAATCACAGCAGGCAAAACGGAGCTGACACCCTCAGACATGAAGGCCATCTTTGACGCGGCAATCGCAGGAATCCAGAAGCGCGGAAAGGCTGTGAAGGGTGAAAAGACGATGCTTGACGCAATAATCCCTGCGGCTGAAGCTTTCTCGGCGAAAATCGCGGGCGGTGCGGACATGGTTACTGCGCTGGAGGCGGCGTGTGAGTCAGCGCGTGAAGGAGTCGAGTACACCAAGACGATAATCGCCACAAAGGGACGTGCAAGCTATCTCGGCGAGCGGAGCATAGGACATCAGGACCCCGGCGCGACTTCGGCCATGATTACGCTTGAAGCTATACGCGATTTCTACAGGGGGGCATAACATGGTAGGCATCGTTATAGTGTCTCACAGCTGGAAGATTGCCGAGGGAGTCTGCGATTTGGCGCGTGAGATGGCGCAGGGCTTCGAGGGACTCATTCCTGCGGGCGGGCTTGAGGACGGCTCAACCGGGACTGACGCTCAGAGGATTGCGGACGCGATAGCTGAGGCGGATTCGGGTGACGGCGTGGTGATTCTTGCTGACATTGGGAGCGCGATAATGAGTGCTGAGTCAGCGATCGAGCTTCTTGAGGATGAGGGCCGTGAAATTAACGCGGTCATTGCAGACGCTCCTATTGTCGAGGGGGCTGTGTGCGCAGTTGTCGAGGCGGCTGGAGGCGGGACTGTTGACTCTGTGCTTAAGGCGGCGGAAGAGTCCCGCGAGACAGGCAAACTATAAGGAGGAATAATCATGAAGAAGTTAATCAACGGCGTGGAGAATATTGTTGACGAGATGCTTGACGGAATGACGGCGGCATATCCCCAGTACGTGAAGAGGCTCGAAGGTCTGAATGTTCTTGTGCGTGCTGGCGGCAATCCGGGCAAGGTCGCGCTGGTGTCCGGCGGCGGTTCAGGTCATGAGCCATCACACGGCGGCTTTGTCGGGCGGGGAATGCTTGACGGTGCAGTTGCGGGCGAGGTCTTCACGTCCCCGACACCCGATCAGGTCTACGAGGCAGTGAAGGCGGTCAACGGCGGAAAGGGAGTCCTCCTCATCATCAAGAACTACACGGGCGATGTTATGAATTTCGAGATGGCCGAGGAGATGGCCGCTGACGAAGGAATAACGGTTGACCATGTGATTGTTGCTGACGATGTTGCTGTGGAAAATTCAACGTGGACGACTGGCAGAAGGGGAATTGCCGGGACGGTTCTCGTACACAAAATCGCGGGTGCATGTGCTGAGTCTGGCGCGGAGCTTGCTGACGTGAAGAGAGTCGCCGAGAAAGTCATCGCTAACGTTCGCTCAATGGGTATGGCCGTCAACGCCTGCACAGTACCTGCGGCGGGGAAACCGAGCTTTGAGCTTGCGCATGACGAAATCGAGATAGGCATCGGGATTCACGGCGAGCCAGGAACGCACCGTGAGAAGATTTCCACCGTCAACAACATAGCGGATAAGCTGCTGGAGAAGATATTTGCCGAGGGGATTTACGCGGCTGGTGATGAAGTCGCTGTTCTGGTGAACGGGATGGGCGGCACTCCGTTAATGGAGCTTCTTGTCGCCAACAAGCACGTGAAGGCTGTCGTTGAGTCCCGCGGGCTGAAGGTAGCGCGTACGATTGTGGGTAACTACATGACCTCGCTCGACATGGAAGGCTTCTCGGTAACGCTGCTGAAACTGGATGATGAACTGAAGAAGTACCTTGCTGCTCCTGCGGACACTCCTGCGTTCGTGCAGTTCTAGGGAATGAGATTGCCCCTCTCGTTTTGGGAGGGGAATTTTTTGCGCGGGAAAAAGAAGAGAGTCCCCGTAATAGGCGTTGGGGGACTCTCTTTGCGCATAGGTTTTGTTGATTGCGTTTATCGTGTGGGGGGTTAGCGTACCCTCATGTAGATAGTATCTCCTGTAGCAACATAAGGATTCGCTGTTGTAACTGCATCATTTCCCGACCCTGTTGTTACACTTTCCGCCGCTGTTGCTTTGAGGCCTTCGCTCGATGCCTTGTTCGCAAGTATATTTGCTACCTTCGAATTAGCTTCAGGAAGTTTATACGTCAGCCACCACTGACCTGTTGCTGTAGTAGTATCAATGGTGTATTTCCCGGCAGTAGCATTATCTGCAATAGAATCCGTGTTCTTCACGTAGGGTAATATGCCTGCCTTTATAGCACTTGCATCTGCTGTCTCAGCTGTTCCTCTGCTGTCTGCGTAGTACATGTTCATTGCCGCGCTGAGAATCTTGAAATCTTCAACTATCTTGTTTGCGTTCGCGATATTATTTGCCTCTGAGCCGCCGACTACACCCATTGCCGCGAGAATACCGATGATTCCGATTACGATTAACAGTTCTACGAGCGTGAATCCTCTGTGTGTCCTCTTCATGTGAATCTTTCCTCCTAAAATTATTCTGCCGATTTTTATCCGTTGCCTATCACAGATAAACCCCTTGCACGGACTCTCACCGCACACCTTCAACGAAAATTTTTTGCACATAACCAATTCACGCTTTACTTGCCTTGTGGTATAATTCCTACAGGACAAAGAAAATGCTATGCACGATTATGTGCACTAAAACTTTTGACAGAAAGAATTATAGCATAAATCTTTGTCTTTTTGTTATGCCCTCACACAAATTTTCCACAAACATTTTCTTATCGTATAATTCTTCCATTCCATTGGAGGCGATGCCATGACAGACACAAATACACAGCACAAGGACAGGCTGTTCAAGTTCATATTCGGCAACCCTGACCATAAGGAATGGACGTTGAGTCTGTACAACGCTCTGAACGGCTCTAACTACACAGACCCCGAGGCAATAGAGTTCACCACAATAGAAGACGCTCTGTATATGGGGATGAAAAATGATGTCTCATTCATAATAGCGTTCGTGATGAGTCTCTGGGAGCATCAGTCATCGTTCAGTCCTAACCTGCCCATACGCCTGCTGATTTACGCTGTGCACCTGTACGAAAAGTACATATCGGGCGGCAATTTCAACAGGTTCAGCCGCAAATTGCAGAGACTACCCAAGCCTAAGCTGATATGCTTCTACAACGGTACGGAAAACCAGCCGGAGGAAAGAATACTGAAGCTGAGTGATGCGTTCGGCTCAGATGACTGGGATATAGAAGTCCGTGTGAGGATGCTGAACATCAATTACAGCCGCAACAGGGAACTGATGAGATTTTGCGGGATGCTCAGAGAGTATTCATGGTTTATTGATGCTGTGAGGAGGAATCAGCGTACTATGGCGGGGCTTGAGCAGGCAATTGATGCTGCAATAGACGAGATGCCGGAAGAATTTGAGCTGAAGAAGTTTCTTCTTGAACACAGGGCGGAGGTGAAGGGTATGTATCTCACAGAATACAACATCGAGAAAGAGATGGAGAAGCTGCGGGAGGAAGAACGCCAAGAGGGGCGCGAGCTTGGACTTCAGGAAGGGCGTGCAGAAGGACGTGCAGAAGGGCGTGCAGAAGGACGTGCGGAAGGTCGTGCAGAAGGACGCGAAGAAGGGCGCGAAGAAGGGCGCGAGTTAGGACTCCAGGAAGGCATAAGCGACACAAACAAGCGTGTGGCATCTGACATGCTGAGGAAGAATCTTCCGCTCACACTCATCGAGGAAATCAGCCGCCTGTCTGAGGACACAATCAGGACATTGGCGGCAGGACTCGGAATAACTGTAGCTTAGGGAATGAGTATGCTCCTCTCGTTTTGGGAGGGGTATATTTTTGCGTGGGAAAAAGAAGAGAGCCCCCGTAATAGGCGTTGGGGACTCTCCTGCGCATAGGTTTTGTTGGCTGTGTTATTTATATGTGATTAGCGTACTCTCATGCAGACAGCAGTACTTGTAGCACCATCGAAGTCAGTACCGTCATCTTTACCTTTGAGGCCTTCACTTGCCGCTTTGTTAGCCAGAATTTTCCCGACTTTAGTACCAGCAGCGGGAAGCGTGTATGTCAGCCACCATTCACTGCCATTTACTACAGTTATGCTGTACATTCCTTTTGTAGCTGACTTTCCACTTGCTACGACTTCAATGGAGTCCGTATTCTTCATGTAGGCTTCAATACCTGTTTTAATTAAGGTTGGTACATCTCCGCCCTCTTTTACCATTTCCTTCTCAATTGCACTCCTGTTGTCTGCGTAGTAATTATTCATTGCCGCGCCTATAACTCTCATCTCTTCTACAATCTTGCTGGCTTGTGCAATATTGTTAGCCTCCGAGCCACCGATCATTGCCATTGCTGACAGGATGCCAATTACCCCGATGACGATTAACAATTCCACGAGCGTGAATCCTTTTCTTGCTTTCTTCATTGCTATTTTCCTCCTTATGTCTTTTCCCTTCCTGAATGCCCGCCTATCATGCACTCAGCTCCTTTGCACGGACTCTCACCGCGCGCCTCCAGCGAAATTTTTTGCGGAAAATGAGGAAATTTTGCACACAACTAATTCACATAGCCTTTGCCTTGTGTTATAATTCCCTGTAGACAAAGAAATATGCTGACACACTAATTGTGTGCTTCTTATTTGAACAATGAGATTATAGCATAAACTTTGTCTTTTTGTTATGTCTGCACATAAATTTTCCACAAGCCTTTTCTTATCGTATAATTCTTCCATTCCCATTGGAGGCGGTGCCATGACAGACACAAACACACAGCACAAAGACAGGCTCTTCAAGTTCATATTCGGGAATCCTCACCATAAAGAATGGACGCTGAGTCTGTACAACGCGCTTAACAGATCGGATTACACTGACCCGGAGATCATCGAGTTCAACACAATAGACGATGTTATCTACATGGGTACGAAGAATGACGTGTCATTTATCGTGATGGACGCAATAAATCTCTGGGAGCAGCAGTCATCATTCAACCCTAACCTGCCTGGGCGTTTCCTGATATATGCCGGACAGCTTTACGACAAGTACATGACCGACAGCGACATAAACAGGTATGGCAGAAGGCTTAACAGACTCCCAGCACCAAAGTGCATATGCTTCTACAACGGCACGGAGAATCAGCCGGAAGAACGTATACTGCGACTGAGTGATGCGTTTGGGACGGAAGACGGAGATATTCAGGTTACAGTCAGGATGCTGAACATCAATTACGGCCGTAACAAGGATCTCATGAAGCTGTGCGGTATGCTCAACGAATACGCGTGGTTCATTGACACGATAAGGAGGAATCAGAAAACTATGGGCAATCTTGAGGCAGCAATAGACGCGGCGATTGATGAAATGCCAGATGATTTCCAGCTGAAGAGATTTCTGATTGCCCACAAAGCGGAGGTGAAAGGTATGTATCTCACGGAGTATAACGAGGAAAAAGATCGTCGCAGAATGCTCAGGGAAGGGCGCGAGGAAGGACGCGAGGAAGGGCGCGAGGAAGGGCGCGAGGAAGGCCAGCGCAACGAGAAAGAGCGTACAGTGGCAGCCATGCTCAAAGAGAAGCTCCCCTTGCCGTTAGTCGCAAAGATAAGCGATCTCCCGGAAGACGTAATACGCGGCATAGCGGACAGTCTCGGAATCTCATTGGCGTAACGCAGAATTTCCCCTCTTGCTGAAACATGGCCGGAGGGGTTTCTTCTCTCTTGACGAACTCACAATCACAACATATACTTTGCGGCATCCAAATTTTTGCAGTGAGGTATTATTACCAGGTGCTAAAAGATAAGCCCGCAAGAAAATTACGGCAGGACGTTCTCGCTAGGATACTTGAGACTAATCCCATGATTACGGACAACGAGCTTGCTTCACGTCTTGAGGTCAGCGTCTCTACCGTGAGACTTGACCGTGCGCTTATGGGAGTCCCGGAGCTTCGCGAGCGCATCCGGTCAATGGCGCAGGACGCAATGAGCCGCCTTAAGTCCCTGAGACCGTCGGAAGTCATCGGGGACTTGCTGGAGCTTGAGCCGGACAAGTGGGCGTTGTCTGTGCTGAGAACCGCTAAGGATATGGCGTTCAGGTTCACCGACATAGTCAGCGACAATTACGTCTACGCGCAGGCAGGCTCAATCGCCGTGGCCGCAATCAACGCCGCGAGCGCGATAATCGCATCAATGAGGGGGCAGTACAGCGGCCATGCCAGAGTCGGCGACATACTCATTGCCCGCGCTAAAGTCGGAGTGAACCATGACGGCAGAAAGATTGTCAGCGTCCGAACGAAAGCAGGAGACCGTGAGATCTTCGTGGGACGCTTCATCATCGAGGTGATAGAACATTGAGCGGCAAAATCACAATAGCCCTTGACGCGATGGGAGGAGACAACGCCCCCGCCGAAATCTGCAAGGGAGCTTTCGAGGCCTGCGCGAAGTATGACGACATAGAGATTGTGCTGACTGGAGACACCGGGCGCATCAAGCAGTGTCTCACACAGCATCCCCGCATACACATCCAGCACGCGACGGAAATCATTGACCCCGACGAGCACCCCGCCAACGCCATCCGCAAGAAGAAAGACTCAAGCCTCCGTGTGGCTATGGACATGGTCAGGAACAGAGACGCCCAGGGACTCATCAGCGCGGGAAGCACAGGGGCAATAGTCGCGGGAGGGGTTCTTGTTGTCGGCAGGATTGAGGGGATTGACCGCCCGGCACTTGGGATTCCAGTCCCTTCAATCGAGAAGCCCTCGTTCATGCTCGACGTAGGCGCGACAGTCAGGTGCAAGCCGGTGAATTTGTTACAGTTCGCGCTCATGGGCAGTGTCTATTCCCGCAAGATTATGGGGGTCGACAGCCCGGAAGTTAAGCTCCTATCGAACGGTACGGAGGAAATCAAGGGCGATGACACAGTGCTTGCGGCGCGCGAGCTCATCGAGGCGAAGGACAGCCTGAATTTCGGGGGCTACGTTGAGGGCAATGATGTAGTTTTCGGGAAGTGCGATGTCATAGTCTGCGACGGATTCAGCGGCAACATCGCGCTCAAACTCGCAGAAGGAATCATGCAGGGGTTGAAGTCCCTACTCACTGACGAGGTCAAAGGCTCGTTGTCGGCAAAAGCAGGGCTGTTATTGCTCTCCCCTGTCGTCAAAAAGTTATGGGCGCGCTTCAACTACGAGAAGTACGGCGGGACTCCGTTATTAGGCGTTAAGGGCGCGGTGCTTAAGGCTCACGGACGCTCGAAATCCCCGGCGATAGTCAGCGCGATTTCAGCCGCAAGAAAGTTCATCGCAGAAGACGGAACATCACAGATTAACCGCGAAATATAGTCAGCAATATCAGCGAGGTGAAAGAATGATACAGACATCAACAGCACAGACATCAACACAAGACAGCTCAACGGCACAAGTCAACGCAAAGACACCCGTTAGCCCGTCAGCAACACAAGACAAGTCAACAGCACAGGCCAGCGCAAAGACACCCGGCCACGCATGGACAATAGCCAGCCTCAAGCGCGGGGACAACAGGATATGCCAGCTTCTGGGCACGGAATATCCCATCATACAGGGCGGAATGGCATGGGTAGCGAACGCCGAACTCGCCTCAGCCGTCAGCAACGCAGGAGGACTCGGAATTATCGCCGCCGCCGCAACTCCCCCCGACATTCTGGAGCAGGAAATCCTCAAGGCAAAATCCCTCCTCAAGCCCGGTAAACCCTTCGGCCTCAACATCATGCTCATGTCCCCGACAGCAGAAGCAGCACTTGAAGTCGCAGTGAAGCACAAAGTCCCGGTAGTTACGACAGGAGCGGGAAGCCCCGGAAAATTCCTCGAACGCCTCAAGCCCCTAGGAACAATAGTTATCCCCGTTGTAGCGTCCGTGACTCAGGCCCGGCGTGTCGAAAAGCAGGGTGCTGACGCTGTCATCGCTGAGGGAATGGAGGCAGGCGGGCATATCGGCGAGCTTACCACGATGGTTCTTACTCCGCAGATCTCGCAGGCCGTCAAGATTCCAGTCGTTTGCGCCGGGGGTGTTGCTGACGGACGGGGAATCGTCGCCGCATTCGCTCTTGGTGCTGAGGGAGTGCAGGTAGGTACGCGCTTCATCTGCTGTGAGGAATGCACCGTTCACCCCAACTACAAGAAGGCCGTAATCGACGCACGCGACAGGTCAACCGCCATCACAGGCCAGAGTCTCGGTCATCCCGTAAGGTGTCTCAGGAACAAGCTCACGGCGGAATTTGAGCGTCTCGAACACGACAACGCCCCCGCGTCAGAGATTGAGGCTCTCGGAACGGGCAAGCTCAGGGCGGCAGTTGTTGACGGCGACACGGAATGGGGCTCGCTCATGTCCGGTCAGTCGGCGGCGATGGTCAACGACATTCTTCCGGCAAGGGACATAATCACCCGGATGTTCGCTGAGGCACACGAGATTCTTGCGGGGGTGAGGGCATGAGCTACGCGCTTGTTTTTCCCGGCCAGGGCTCGCAGTCCGTCGGAATGGGGCGCGAACTGTACGAGGCTTTTCCGTCAGCAAAAAACGTATTCGATGAAGCCGATGATGCTTTGTCCGAACACTTGAGCCGTCTCATCTTTGAGGGGGACGAATCAGAGCTGACCCTCACGAGGAACGCACAGCCCGCAATAATGACCGTGAGCATCGCCGCGCTTCGTGTGCTTACTGGTGAGATGGGAGCGGAAATTTCACCCGCATTCATGGCCGGGCACAGCCTCGGTGAGTACACAGCCCTGACAGCTGCAGGGGTAATCGCTTTTGCTGACGCTGTGAGGCTCGTGCGCAACCGCGGGGCTTTCATGCAGGAGGCCGTTCCAGAAGGCAAGGGAGGAATGGCGGCACTAATCGGAGCGAGTCATGATGACGCTGTGAGGCTGTGTGAGTCAGTCGCAAAGAACGGTGAAGTCAGCCCGGCGAACTTCAACTGTCCCGGCCAGGTCGTCATTTCAGGGTTGACGGAGTTTGTTGACGCGGCAATCTCTCAGGCAAAATCCTTCGGCATAAAACGCGCCGTGAAGCTCTCTGTCAGCGCGCCCTTCCACAGCCAGTACATGAAGCCCGCCGCCGAGAAGTTACGCTCCGAGTTC
>JAFSRQ010000054.1 GCA_017446055.1 Synergistaceae bacterium
ACAAAGACCTTTGCGAGTCATTCAGCCGGGCCCTTGCCGAGATGAAACGGGACGGGACTCTCGTAACGCTTTACGGGAAATACATTCTCGGAGCGAACACGGCAGTCTTTGAGGAGAGCGCGATTGCTGACCCGTCGAGAACGTCAGCCGCTCCCGTAGTGTTCAGGAATTTTGACGGTGCAAGGGAAATCAGGATAGCCGTAACAGGAGACATGCCCCCAATCGACTACATTGCCCCGGACGGTTCTGCTCAGGGCTTCAACGCGGCAATACTCGCTGAGATATGCGGGCGGCTGGGGCTGAACGTCAAGCTCCAGAACATCGAGTCGGGCGCGAGGGTTGCTATGCTGACTTCGGGAAGGTCTGACGCTGTCTTCTGGTTCGAGCACAAGCGCGGCGCGAAGGAATCACATGACGCACCTGAAGGCGTGATACTCTCAGAGCCGTATTACCAGTTCGATACTTTCTGCCACGTGGGCAGGTAGCAGCCACAAAAAACGGGGGGGGTGAACAGCATCGTTGCACTTCCCCCGCAACATTCTTCTCACTGATTCCCGCCGTAAAACTCGCTCTCAGTCCTTGACCGCTCAACAAGAATCGTGTTCTGCCGGAACAGCTTCAATGCCTCATCCATGATCTTGCGCACGGCATCTTCTGACGCGTCAATTATCACGCACACAAGAGTCCTCTCGCTGAACGTGTTTTCGCCCTCGTGCCAGAAACCTTCGGCATCATATATCGTGTAGCCGTCAACATATTTCCCGGCGATGTTCACGAATATACGCCTCGCGTCGCTCTGGTCGTATGTAGGTCTTCCTGTCTTGCCGTCATTCAGCCCGATGTAGAGCGTGTACTTCGTGTGAGGCTTGAGACTGAGTGCCGATGCTCCTGACACCGTGAGAAGCGCGAGCATTAATCCGGCCATGATTACCCTGAAAGTTTTTCTGCGCATTGTGATTTGTCCCTCCTGAAATTTTCTGTGCTGTCAGTATAATATACCCATCAATAACACGGAAGGAGAAAACAATTCATGCCCTTAAGCGAAATTCTCTACAGGATACTCATACAGGGCGGCTCATACATGACAATCCTGCGGGGACTCAATGCCACCGTCTACATATCGGTGCTGTCTATGATTTTCGGGACTCTGCTCGGCGCGCTCGTGTGCATGCTCAGGATGTCCCCCGTAAAAATCCTCAGCATACCCGCAAGAGTCTATATCGTCATCCTCAGAGGCTCGCCCGTACTCATGCTGCTAATGCTGATGTACTACGGTATATTCGCCCGCAGCCCCCTCGATGCAAACACCATCGCCGTAATCACATTCTCCCTCAACGTGGCGGCACATGTGGCGGAGCTTCTCCGTGCCTCAGTCATGGCGACCGACAAAGGACAGGTTGAGGCGGCAAGGACACTCGGCTTCTCGGCATGGCAGGCGTTCCGTCTCATCACTCTTCCGCAGGTCATCAGAATCGCCAAGCCCGTGTACCAGTCAACCGTAGTCAACCTCATTCAGTGGACAAGCGTTGTGGGCTACGTCTCAATCACAGACCTTACCCGCGTCATCAATAACATAGCCTCGCGGACAATGCAGCCGATGGTAACGATAATCATCGGGATGCTGATATACCTTGCGCTCGCCTACATCGTCAACGGGCTGTTCGCGCTCTCAGACTATTTCCAGCACAGAAAGGAGTCCTTAGCATGAGCCTCATAGAAGTACGTAACCTCTGCAAGTCATTCGGGAGTCTCAGCGTCCTTCATGATGTGAGTTTGACGGTTGAGGAAAGTGAACGCATAGCGATAATCGGCGGCTCCGGGTGCGGAAAGAGCGTGTTCCTGCGTTCGCTTGAGCTGCTAGAACGTCCCGACAGCGGGCAGGTCTTCATTGACGGAGAAGAGATTACCGCCCGGGGTGCTGACGTGAACAGAATCCGCCGCAAGATGGGCATGGTCTACCAGAAATTCTACCTGTTCTCACACATGAATGTGATGGACAACTTGTGCCTCGCCCCCGTGAAACTGGCGGGAATGTCCCGTGAAGAAGCCGAGTCCCACGCAATGGAATGGCTGTCGAAAGTCGGACTCACGTCAAAGGCTCACTCAATGCCCGAAAATCTCTCAGGAGGACAGCAGCAGAGAATCGCGATATGCCGCTCACTCATGATGAAGCCGAAAGTGTTGCTGTTCGACGAGCCAACGAGCGCGCTTGACCCCACGATGGTGGGCGAGGTTCTCGCGATGATTCGTATGCTGACGAAGCACAACATGACCATGCTTATTGTTACCCACGAGATGAACTTTGCGCGTGAGGTTGCTGACAGGGTGCTTTTCTTTGCTGACAGGGGGATATACGAGCAGGGCACACCGTCAGAGATATTCGACAGCCCCAAAGGTGAGAAGACAATAGCATTCATCCGCAAGCTGAAATATTTTGACTACGAGATACGGAGGCGGGACTTTGACCTTCTGGAGATGCACGGCAGGATTCGCGACTTTGCGGAGAAATACGGCCTCAGCTCAAGGCTCGCTTACCGTCTGGAATTGTGCTGTGAGGAGCTTGTGTACGAGATGATTTCCGGGTGCTATGACGCTGGCGGGGACGTGAGGATTGACGCGGGAATCTCGTATTCTGAGGCTGACGGAGCGACCGTGATTGAGATTCTTGCTGACGGGAAAGAGTTTGACCCCTTCAAGGCGGATGACGATGATGTTCATCTGGGCGTGTCTATGCTGAGGAGGATTGCCCGCAACATCACTCATGAATACGCGGACGGGGTGAACAGGATAAGCGTTGTGCTTTAGCGGATACACACAAAAACCGGGACTCCCCTGAAGGAATCCCGGCTTCCTGCTTTATCGGGGCGAGAGGATTCGAACCTCCGACCTCATGGACCCGAACCATGCGCGCTAAGCCAGACTGCGCTACGCCCCGTGAATCACAGCAGGCATTCTACCACGCGCAAATTATTCCGTCAAACCTGCCTGTTACACCTTCAGCTCTTCGCCCTCACTCGAAGCAACGACAGCGCAGACCGCCGTATCACCCATAACGTTAAGGCACGTCCGGGCCGCGTCAAGTATCACGTCAATTCCCGCGACAAGAGCAATGCCCTCAATCGGAAGTCCTACGCTGGTCAGCACAAGAGTCAGCATAATCAGCCCCGCCCCAGGAACGCCGGCAGTCCCAATTGACGCAAGAGTCGCAGTAACTACGATGCCTATCTGCATTTGCAGCGTCAGGGGAATGTTGAACGCCTGAGCCACGAACAGCGCGCACACTCCCTGATACAGCGCAGTGCCGTCCATGTTTATCGTTGCTCCCAGCGGCAGAACGAACGAGCTTACCCCCTCAGACACGCCGAGTTTGTCCTGAACGTTTGCCATTGTTACCGGGAGAGTGCCTGAGCTTGAGCGCGTAACGAACGCCGTAATTGCTGCCTCCTGAATGCCCTTGAAGTACCACAAAGGAGAACGGCGGCAGAATACAGCGAGCATTCCTGAGTAGACTATCACCGCGTGTATTATGCACCCAATATAGACAGCTATTATGACTTTCGCGAACGGCGCGAGGATTGAGAGTCCGAATTTCGCGGCAGTCCCGGCGATTAACGCGAACACACCGTAAGGCGCGAATCCCATCACCATGTGCGTGACTGAGTACATTACCTCGGCGACATCCCCGAAGAAGTCAGCGACCTTCCTGCCCTTTTCGCCCGCAATAATGCACGCCACGCCGAAGAACAGAGCGAACACTATAATCTGGAGCATGTTGGCGTTGACCATTGAGGCGACCGGGTTTGTCGGGAAGATGTCTAGTATAACGTCAACAAGGGGCTTCGCTTCTTTTGCTGACGCCTGAAGGTTTCCGGGAATGTTCATGCCCGCGCCCGCCTGGAAGATGTTTCCGCAGGCAAGTCCTATCACTATTGCTACTGCTGTTGTGATGAGGTAGAGCGCGAGAGTCTTCACGCCTATCCTGCCGAGCTTCCTGACATCGCCGACTGAGGCCGCCCCCGCCACTAATGACGCGAACACCAGCGGTACAATCAGCATCATCAAGAGGCGCAGGAATATTTTCCCGACAAGGTCAACGAACGGCATGATGTAGCCGCTGAGGACTGGTGATGTCGGTACTGTCGGTGCAATCGCGAACCCGAATATTATTCCGAGAAAGAAGCCGATGGAGATTTTCACGAGGAGGGATATACGCTTTTTTTCTGCCATGAGAGATTCACTCCTTGAGAGAAATTTTGCCACATTATAGCCTATCTTGACCCCGAACAGCCCGGCCCGGTGATAATGCTTGTGCCTTCGGACTTGGGGATGACGTTAATCTTCGTGCGTATGCGCTCGCTTATGCCCTGAACGTGTGAGATTATGCCTATCATGCGTCCTTCCCGCCGGATTTCACCGAGAGCCTCAAGCGCGGCGTTCAGTGCGTCCTCGTCCAGAGAGCCAAACCCCTCATCGATGAAGAGCGAGTCTACCTGCGCTTTGCTGCCGGAAATCTGCGAGAGTCCGAGGGCTAATGCAAGGCTGATGATGAATCTCTCGCCGCCCGAAAGGTTGTCGGTTGGGCGGATTTCGTTGGCCTGGTCGTGGTCTATGACGCTGAGAGAAAGTTCCTCATCTGCTCCTGACATGGTGAGAGTGTAGCGGGAGTTCATTTTGCCGAGCTGAAGATTTGCCTCCTGAACCAGCATACGCAGCGTTATTTTCTGGGCGAATTTCCCGAACTTGCCGCCGTTTTTCTGCCCAAGCTCTTTGTTGAATGCTGACCACTCATTGCAGATTCTTTCCTGCCTGCGGTATTCCTCATCGACTTTATCCCGTTCGGCCTTCAGCTTTCTTCTTGTCTCAAGTGCTGCCTCAAGGGTGAACAGTTTTTTGCGCAATGCGGCGATTTCGTCTTCTCTTCTGGCGTACAATAATTCCGCTTCATCAAGTTTCATGTCAGTAACAGCTTTTTCCTCTTCTTCACGTAGGCGTTTGGTTCTGTCTTCCCTCACTGCATGAAGCCTGCTCAATTCGTCATCGTAATTCCTTGCGTCTTCATGTAGCTTTGTCATTTCTTCATCTGTGAGTTTTGCGCTGAGGAAATGCTCTTCATTCACGAAATTATTTGCCCTCAGCAATTCCCGGAAAGCTTCTTCCCGCCTCCCAAGCTCCGAGCTGACAGCTTCAAGGGCGGAAGTGTCTTCAAGCTGTGTTTTGCTGTTCTCCTCAATTTTTCCCCTGAGAGATATTATTTCCTGCTTCAAGGCTGTAATTCTTTCATTGAGATTGTCAGCATGAGACTTCCATTCTTCTGCGCGGCGCATAATCTCGTCGCAGCTGCCGGGATTCCTTATTCCGATAAGTTCTATGACTTCAGACACGGCTGACTTTGCTTCGGCGGTTTTCTCCCTGCAATCACTCTCGCGCTTCACTGTCTCGTCAAGCACGGCCATGCACTTTTCTTCCTGAGCTATTGCGCGTGATAATTTCTCTGATGCCTGCTGTGAAACTTTGAGCGCGGATTTTTCCTGTTCAGCGGCAGATTTCATGTCACCGTCAGCATTCAGAATCTCGCTTTCCGACCCCCCGCCTGCCGCGTAATGTCCTGCCGGGTGTTCTGTAGACCCGCATACAGGGCAGGGGACTCCGGGCTTCAGCTTCCTTCTTTCTGCCTCAAGTATCGCTGAGACTCTCGCGTCCATAAGCTCACTCAGCCTGCTTCTTGCCTGCTCATGTTCCTCGCGCGCTGCCCTGTCATCTTTCAGAGCGGACTCAGTGCATGCTTTTGCTTTTGCGCGGTCATTGAGGGCTTTCTCCTTTTCGCGTGAAACTTTTGCACCCTCTTTGTACGCATCAATGAATGTCTTGACGCGTGATTTCACCTTTACGCAGATACTTTCGGGAGTCTCGCCTTCAGGGAGACCTGCCGTAACACGTTCAAGCTCTGCATTAAGTGATGTTATCCCGCTCTCTTTTACGGAAAGCTCCGAGCTGTAATCCTCAGACTGACGCTTCAGTGACTCAACGCGTGATTTCGTTTTCCCGTGATGATCCCGGATGTGTGCCAGTGCTGTATATTCCGGCAGTATGGATTTTGCCCTGATCCCGTCTTCAAGCCGCCTGCGTTTTTCCGCGAATGAAGCTATGAGTTTCTCGTGCCTGATGATTTCGGCCTGGTTCCGTGAAAGCTCATCCCTTATGCCGTCAAGCCCTCTCAGCCACGGAAGCGCAGACTTCAGCCGCGAATACTCATCCTCAAGTCCGGAAAGAACAGCGCGCATTCTCTCCATGTCCTGCGATATTTCTGCGTCAGTCCCGAACTCATCGCGGGGAACAATGGCATCACGCCTCACCCGGATTTCGGACAATGCTGTGTTTTCCCTGTCGGCGCGTTTTGCTATATTCGCTGAAATCTCGCTGTATATCTCCGTGCCTGTGAGAAGTTCGAGTATCTTTGCCCGTTCCGTTGCGCTGCCGTTGATGAATGCGTCAAATTCTCCCTGCGCAAGCAATGCCGCCTGAGTGAACCTCTTGTAGTCAAGCCCGGTGATTGCCGCCGCAAGTGCCGGAACACCGCTCTGTTTCCTGAGCCTGTCCTCTGAAACGCTTTCTTCCTCGATTGTGTGTGCTGTGCTGAAGCCATCGTCCTTTTTGGCCATGTTCCAGTTGCAGACGTAAGTTTTTCCGCCGGCCTCGAATCTTACTTCTGCTGAACAATGCCTAGTATGCTTCGACATTATTTCGCCCTTCTGCTTTGCCAGCCTGGGAGTCCTTCCGTAAAGCGCGAGGCACACGGCATCGAATATCGTGGTCTTTCCTGCTCCTGTCGGCCCTGTAACAGCAAATATCCCGCTTGATGTGTAGGCAGTATCAGCAAAATCTATCTTCCATTTTCCGCGCAGTGAGTTGAGATTCTCCAGCGTTATATCAAGTATCTTCATTCTGCGTAATCAAGCTCCATTTCCCTTAGTATTTCCATGTAAAGAGGACGGTATACTTTCTGCATGTCCTCGGGGATTCTGTATTCGTCAAAGTAAAGACTGAGCATATCGGTCGGCTTGATGTCATTGATTTTCACCTGAGGCCGGGGTATGCCTTCCGTGATTTTGCGCTCCGACTCGTTCCTTATGCTGAGTATCTCAACCATTGAGCCTTTCACGATTTCTTCAAGGGATGACTGAATATCGCCCGCAGGATTTTTCCCGGTGTACGTAACTTCCGCCCACACAGACTCATTCATCCCCATAAGCCCGCGCAATTCCGCCTCAATCCCGGCCATGTCCCCGGAAATTCTCGCCATCTTCTGCCACACAGGAACAGGAATCTCCTTCACGCCCGCGAAATTCCGCCCGTCAAAATCCACGATGCTCACGGTCTTCCTCACTCCCCATTCACCGAAAGTGAGAGCAACAGGCGAGCCGCTGTAACGTATATTTTCCCGTCCGACTTTCTGGGGTGAATGCAGATGACCCAGAGCAACATACGCTACATCCTCCGGGAAAATGTCAGTGCCGACTTTTACCGCAGTTCCGAGATACATAGACCGCTCGCCCTCGTCAGTGAGTGTTTTCCCCGCCTCAAGGAACAGATGACCCGCCGCCACAATCGGAATGTCCATGTCCCCGCGAATTTCTCTGGCCTTCCCGAAAATCCCGGCGTAATGGCTCATTATCCCCTCTTTGATGCCCCTCTCGATTTCCGGGAACGTATCACCGTCCCTGACCGTCCCCAAGTCTTTATCTCTCAGGAAAGGCACGGCGCACACGATTATTCCCGGCCTGCCGTCAGAGTCATTGATGGTGATGATTTCGTTCTCACGCGGGCGGCCTATGACGTGAATGTTGCAGCGTCCCATTACCCCGGCGGGAGCGTCAATCAGTGCGGGGGAGTCGTGGTTGCCGGAGATGATTACGGCATCGCGGCATGATGTCCCGGCTGTTCTGGCGAAGAATGAGTAATACATTTCCTGAGACTCTGCTGACGGGCTGCGGCTGTCGAAAACGTCTCCGGCTACGATAACGGCATCGGGCTTCTCTGCGGCTATGACATCACCGAGCCACTCAAGGAATTTCCTGAACTCGTCCGAGCGGTCATGCTCCTTCAGCTTTTTGCCTATGTGCCAGTCTGATGTGTGAAGTATGCGCAAGAATGCTCACTCCTTTTTTTGCCGACAATGTTACCAAAAGAAAGGCCGAAATGCCCCGCTTCAGCATGAAATATTATCGGGCAAAAAGAAGAGAGCCCCCTAATAGGCGTTGGGGACTCTCAAATGTATTGTGTGTTTGATTATAGGCTGAATATTACGATTTGTGTTAGCGTACTCTTAGTGCAATGGCCGCTTCGGAGTTGTTAGCGTAGTATGCTGTGAAGGTTGTTGCCTCCGCTGTTCCGCCATAGAGTCCAGCAGTACTTGCTTTGTCCTTGAGTATGGACTTGACCTGTGCGCTGTCGTTCGTCTGGAAGGTATAGACTACGTACCATTCATCTGTGCCTCCGACAATCTTGTAGCCCGTTGGAAGGTCTATCCTGCCGATACGCTCACCTAGTATTGCCGCTACTTTTTTCTTTTCTGCCGCTTGATAGCCATCTTGCCCCTGTGTACCGACTGCTTCCTTTATCGTTATCTCTGAGTCATTGGTTATTGTAGTCAAAGCCGCAACTGCCGGTTCATTCATGTACATATCGTAGGCTTCAACCTTCATGCTCTGGAGATTGCTCAGAATCGCATTTGCATTCGCCGTGTCTATTGCGTCTGCGCTCGATACAGCCATCATTGCCGCAAGTGCCGCTATAATTGCTACCACAATCAGAAGCTCGATGAGAGTAAAACCTTTGCGCGTAGTTTTCATGATTTTTTTCCTCCTTCTGTTTTGCCTATGAAGCCAGATGAAACCTGTTGAACACTTATTTTTCCCGCAAAACCTATACGCAAACAATCAACAATACGAAAATTTTTTGCACACAACTAATTCACGCCCCCCTTATCATATGGTATAATTATCTTCAGATAAGGTGATATGCTATGCACTAATTATGTGCAATCTATTTTTTGTCAAACACATTATAGCATAAAGCCTTATCTTTTTGTTATACCCTCACATAAATTTTTCACAAACTCCACGTAGGTTTTCTGACCTTGCCCTTCATTGCACAGTAACTCATCAGCACAGAGACAACGAGAAAATTTTTTCTTGATTTGCGGGGCGTTTTTGGTAAAATTTACCTATCCACATAAAATTCATAGGAAGTTCACAATGTAAGGGAAGGGAGTCTTTCATCATGAAAAGGAATTCGTATGACCATGACGCGCACATGAAGGCCAAGATGACATCACGCGCTTCTGAAGCCGATTATGCGCACGCCATGAAGATGTACAAGCAGTTTGCCTACGCATCAGGCATAATCCTTACAGCCGCCTACGCAATATCGCTGCTGTTCTAGTGCCTGAGAAGGTAAAACTTTATCCGTTACTCATTCTCGGCAATTTTCCGGGAAAGATTGAGTTTAACCGGGAATATTGTTTGTTGACCCGGTAGTTTTCGCGCTGGTCTGATACATTCCTGCGTAATTGTTTCTGTGCCTTACTGTCTGATTTTCCTTCCTTAAGCAGCAAGATTACTCCCACAAAGTTTAATCAATACGACCCGTCAAATAGTCAAGTAAATTCATAAGACTACCTACATTTGCGTATTATGAACAAAATAAAGGGGACACTCGTGTTTATTGAGGGGATATGCCGTAACAGCTGGAGGAATTTTGCCGGGCGGGGCGGGAATGTCCTTGCCCGGTTTCGACTTCTTGAAGGATTAACACATAATCAGAACGTGCGCTTCCATTCGTACAGGTTGATGTGTTCCTGGCTTGGGCCTAAAAGCTGGATGACCCGCAGGCCGCCCATAGGAGCGTCATCATCCTCTATGCTGTCAGACAGAAGCGGCACTCCCTTTGCGCGGAGGTCGTCCCAGACAGAGTCGATGCCTTCAACCGCAAGCCCTATGTGAGTGATTGAGCCCTTGTTGCCGAATGTATCTTCGTTCTGCTCGTTGGGCTGGATAAGCTCAAGCCGTGAGTCGTTCAGCTTCATCATAGCGTATTCACCGAAATCACAGGTTTCACGGCCAATAAGACCGAAGCCCATAATGTCCCGGTAAAACGCAACAGATTTCTCAATGTCAGGAGTATAGATACAGATGTGATGAATACCATAAATACCGCTCATGAATATACCTCCATATACAGAAAAAGGGAGAGCCGCAACCCTCCCCCTGAATGAATGTCTGTTAGTCGTAAAGAAGAATAGCGATGTCAGGATTGTCGATGTTCTTGGCGTTGTACCACTTCGAGCCGGTATCAACATCGGAGACTGCCTCCTTGTTTGCGGCGCGGACTGCAAGACCTACAGCCTGATAGCCCATCTGATAGGGATCCTGAGTTACGCTGCCCAGGAACTGGCCGTCCTTGATTGCCTCGCGCTGTGAAGTCCCTGAATCGAACCCTGCGACGAAAATATCCTTGTAGATTCCGTCTGCGCGGTCAAGGTCTGTGCCGTCGTTCGTGGCTGATATTACGCCGTTCACCGCGTCCTGATTGGCGGCGAAAACTCCCACAAGGTTGTCCATCGCGAAGATTGTCTTTGAGGCGGCCTGAATGTCAGCGGCACTTGATGACGGAGGGACAACGACAACGATTTTCACCTTCTCGGCGTTCGCTGAGGGCTTCGTCCATCTCTCTTGTCCTGACACTGAGACATGCCCCGCTAAACCTTCAAGGGCTTCGAGTGCGGCAAGAGCCTTTGTGATGAATCCGTCAACACGCAGAACGATTGAGCCTGATGTAGCGTCCTGTGCGAGAATCGCCAGCACTGTCGGGGCTTTCTCCGTACCCTTGAGGATAGCCTTCTGGAACGCGGGATCAGCAATCAGATTCACCGCGACATTTCCGCCAGCGTTGACGTTGTCGGTAGCGGCGGTTGCGAGGACTGCACCTGTTGTGTCGCCGGGAACGCCTGAGTCAAAGCCTATGACAGGAATCCCTGCTTCCTTTGCGGCTTCGAGTGTCTCCTCAAGTGATGCCGTGTCGCAAGCAGCGAGAACGATTGCGTCGGGTTTGGCGTTCACTGCCGCTTTGACTTGCTCGACCTGCTGTGATGTGTTGGTCTCCATGT
The DNA here is from genome assembly GCA_017446055.1 of Synergistaceae bacterium. GTDB lineage: Bacteria > Synergistota > Synergistia > Synergistales > Aminobacteriaceae > JAFUXM01. The sequence goes on from JAFSRQ010000054.1 coordinate 11,165, forward strand.
CCGGGCCGTTGGTGGTTACTTCAACGCCGAGTTTTGCCGCCGCATCTGCCGCACCCTTGAATGCCGCCTGGTAGAACTGGTTGTTGAAGCTCTTGGAGATTATGCGGATGTCCATCTTCTTGCCGGAAGTGTTGGTGAACTCCTCCGCAAATGCACATGCCGCAGTGAGAACAAGAACGCCGCAAAGAATTACGCTGAGAAACTTTTTCATGTGAGTATTTCCTCCTTTATATTTTCACGGGCTGTTCACCCGCAAATCACAAAATTTATGTGCGCTTCGCCTTCTGTGCGCGGAAAACGTCAACAAGAACCGCAAGAAGCACAACGACTCCAATCAACACCTGCTGCCACTGGACAGGAAGCCCCATCGACAGCAAGCCAGTCTTCAGCACCGAAATCACGAACACTCCCAGTATCGTCCCTGAGATTGTCCCGACTCCGCCAGCTAACGATGTCCCTCCTATGACGCAGGCCGCAATCGCGTACATCTCCTGACCGTTTCCCGTCTGAGGCGTGATTGTGGAGTACGTAGCCGCGTAGATTATGCCTGCCAGTCCCACAAAGAAACCGTTCACGACATAGACGAGCGTCTTCCACTTTGACGTGCGTATCCCGGAAAGCTCTACAGCATCCTCATTGCTCCCCATCGCGTATGTGTAGCGTCCGAGTATCGTCTTGTTCAGCAGTATCCAGCCTACGATGAAGAACACAATCAGCCAGATTGCTCCGACCGGGAAGTTGTGGTACTTGTAGATTACCTGCTTGAACCAGCCGTCAGCGGACTTCAGCGAGGGGTACGTCTGAGTCTGCACCTTCGCTACGACCGAGCATATACCCAGCGAGATGAACTGCATTCCCAGAGTCGCGATGAACGGGGGAAGATTCAGCTTGCCGACGAGAAGCCCGTTGAGCCAGCCGAACAGCAGAGCCACCAGCATAACCACCACCAGGCACAGCAGTATCGGGAAATGCCACACCTTATAGGCCACGCCGCCGATGAGCGCGCTTCCTACCATGACTGTACCGCAGGACAGATCGATTCCGCCGGTGATTACGATGAATGTCATACCGATTGCGAGGAAGCCGATGTAGTATGATGAGTCGAGAATGCTGACGAATGTATTTTGCGTGAGAAAGTGATTGCCGAAAATCCCGAAGAATATGTATAAGACTACCAGACAGCCCACAGCGATAACCTTCTGCAGGCCGTCGCCCTTCAAGTAGGCCATGATTCCGTTATTGTCGTTCATGCTGCTATACCTCCATCACTGATATTTTGTCGCAAGCGTCATGATTTTGTCCTGAGTCGCCCCGGCAATGTCAAGCTCGCCAGTCTTGCGCCCCTCGCACATGACAACTATCCTGTCGCTCATCTTGAGGACTTCCGTCATGTCCGACGACACCATGATAATGGACTTGCCTTCTTTCACGAGAGAATCCATGAGATTGTAGATTTCAGCTCTCGCCCCGATGTCGATTCCGCGTGTAGGCTCGTCAAATATGAGGATGTCGCAGTTCCTCAGCATCCATTTCGCTATGACTACCTTCTGCTGGTTGCCGCCGGAAAGATTCTTCACGAGCTGGCGGACTGAGGGTGTCTTGGTCTTGAGCTGCCTGACGTATTCCTCTGAGACTTCTGCGCTTCGTTTCTCGTTCACGAAGATTCCATTGTGCAGTTCCGCCAAGTCATATGACGACAGCACAGTGTTGTCCGTGATTGAGAGTCCAAGAACGAGGCCGTAACGTTTCCTGTCCTCAGAGAGATAGCCTATTCCGTTTGCGATTGCGTCTTTGGAGTGATGGATTTCTGCCTTCTTGCCGTTGATGATGACCTCGCCGCCGTCTTTGGGGTCTGCGCCGTAGATTAGCCGCATGGTTTCCGTTCGTCCAGCCCCGACAAGACCCGCGAAGCCGAGAATTTCACCCTTGTGGAGCTCGAACGATACATCCTTGACCTTGTTGGACTTGAGATGACTGGCAGTGAGTACGACAGGTGCGCCTTCCGGGACATTGCTCTTCGATTTCGGCTCTTCCAGAACTTCGCGCCCTACCATGAGTCGCACAATGTCCTGAATCGTGCAGGTCTTGGCGTTGAGGGTGTCTATGTACTGGCCGTCGCGCATGATTGTTACACGGTCTGATACACGCTTGATTTCCTCGAGGCGGTGTGAGATGAATATTATTGCCACGCCGCGGGCTTTGAGCTGCTCCATCTTCTCGAAGAGATCTTCCGCTTCAGCCTCAGACAATGCCGCAGTAGGCTCGTCCAGTATCAGCACCTTCGTAGCAGGGTAGGACATGGCCCGGGCAATCTCAACCATCTGGCACTTGCCGACAGTAAGATTCCGTATGCGGTCAGTGGGTTTAACGTCAACGTTGAAGTCTTTGATTAACGCTTCGGTCTTCTGGTTGATGACTTTGTCGTTGCAGAAGAAACCGTTTGACTCGCGGCCAATGAAAATATTTTGCGCGACCGTCAGATCATTCATCATGTTCAATTCCTGATGAACGATAGAAATGCCAGCTTCTTGGGCTTCCTTGATGTTCCTGAAATGAACAGGCTTTCCGAACAAGCGGTATTCCCCGGTGTAATCGCTGTGAATCCCCGTCATGATTTTCACGAGCGTTGACTTGCCCGCGCCGTTTTCCCCGATGAGGGCGTGCACTTCCCCTTCTCTGAGGTCGAAGCGGCAATGATCAAGCGCATGGACTCCCGGAAATGTCTTGTCGATGTCTGTCATCTCAAGAATCATCTGCCCTTGTATTTCAGGCATTTCTTCCACCTTCTTTCTTTAGGATATTGTTTCAGTTACAACAAACAAACTACTGCCATTCCCAGAGGCAGCAACACAAAACCTGCATTCCCCTGCAAAGGCACTAATTCCCACCGTTATACAAGCACTAAAATATCTGGTTGATTTGTTACATAGGATAAAGAAATTATAGCACAAATAAATCAACTCAGCACAACTCATATATTGTTTTTGCGCTTATTCTTGAGTTACTATAACCAAATTATGCAGGAAAATATGAAAAGTGATGATTGCTGCTCTGTTACAATGCCGGAATAATTCCGCTGAAGTGAGAAATTCCCCCTGTATTTTACGCGCAGGGGGGGGACGCGGTTAATGCCTCAGTTTTTCGCGGCAAGCTCCAGAATCTTTATGACCGTCTCAGTCGCCTTCTCCATAACCTGAACCGACACAAATTCATACCGCCCGTGATAGTTGTGGCCGCCGATAAAGATATTCGGGGTAATCAGCCCCCTCCATGACAGCGCAGAACCGTCCGTGCCTCCGCGCATGGCCTTGAAGTACGGCTCAATCCCGATCTCCTTCATCGCCCTCACTGCAAGGTCAACAATCTCCATGTGTCCCTCCAGCTTCTCGCGCATGTTGTAGTACTGGTCGCGCAGCTCAAGCTCGAAACGTTCAGCACCGTACTTTCTCCGCATCCAGTCAACACAGTCAGCAAAAAACTTCTTCCGTGCCTCGAACTTGGTCTTGTCGTGGTCGCGGATGATGAAGTGAAGCTCGGCGTTCTCAGTGTCTCCGCTGAACGTCAGGCAGTGATAGTAGCCCTCGTACTTCTCCGTCGTCGCAGGGGTCTCGTACTGGGGGAACATTCCGAGAAACTCGCTGCCCATCATCACGGCACTGAGCATGAGTCCTTTTGCTGATCCGGGATGAACCGAGCGGCCATGAATCTTTACGGTTGCGCTGGCCGCGTTGAAGTTCTCGTAACTGATTTCGCCCAAGTCCCCGCCGTCCAGAGTGTAGGCGAAATCCGCCCCGAACCCCTCAATGTCCAGATGACTCGCAAGCTCGCTGATTTCCTCGTCGGGAGTGAAGGCCACGCAGATTTTCCCGTGCTCAAATTCCGGGTGTGCGATGATCCAGTCAACCGCGCCCATAACCTCAGCCATCCCGGCTTTGTCGTCAGCACCCAGAAGAGTCGTCCCGTCAGTAACAACTAGGTCATGGCCGACATAGTTCTTCATGAATGGGAAATCATCAGGCGACATTATGACGTTGAGGGCTTCGTTGAGGACGATATTGCCGCCGTCATAGTTCTTCACTACGCGGGCTTTGACGTTCTTCCCGGAGGCTTCTGCGGCTGTGTCCATGTGGGTGATGAAGCCGATTGCGGGAATCTTGCGGTCTGTGTTGGCGGGCAGAAACCCGGTTACGTAGCAGTACTCGCTGACTTTGACGTTCTCGAACCCGCGCTCGTTCAGCTCACGTTCCATCTCACGCGCAAGCTCCCATTGTGTGTCGGTGCTGGGAGTCTTCCCGGCTAACCCGGCCTTCTCGTCTGACTGTGTGTCATACTTCACGTACTTCAAGAAATGCTCAAGTGTTGTGTACATTCTATATCTCCTTTGCGAAATGACATGCCGCGTAATGTCCCGGCAAAACCTCCCGGAGTGCTGGCGGAACTGCCCTGCACTTGTCCTGCGCGTAACGGCATCTTCCCGCGAAACGGCAGGCGTTGGGCGGCTCAATCGGACTCGGCACATCGCCCTCAAGTATAATGCGTTCCCTGTTCACGTCCAGTTTTGCGAGCGGGATTGCTGACAGTAACGCCTGCGTGTACGGGTGAAGCGGACGGCTGAACAGTTCCCGGTATTCCGACAGCTCGACGATCTGGCCGAGATACATCACTGCGATTCTGTCTGAGACGTGGCGGACTACGCTCAAGTTGTGCGAGATGAACACGTAGGTGTACGCAAACTCCTTCTGCAGCTCGTTGAGCAGGTTCAAGATTTGCGCCTGAATGCACACGTCCAACGCTGAGACTGGCTCATCCAGCACGATAAACTCAGGGTTGAGGGCGAGTGAGCGGGCTATTCCGATTCTCTGCCTGCGTCCTCCGTCCAGTTCGTGGGGGTAGCTGTTTTCGAGGCGTTCAGCGAGTCCGACCGTGTCCATCAGTGAGCGGATTTTCCGGCGCATCTCGTTCTTGTCAGGGTAGATATTGTTGACGATGAGAGGCTCGGCGATGAGTTCCCACACCGACAAGCGGGGGTTGAGGCACGAATAAGGGTCTTGGAACACAATCTGCACTCTTTTGCGCAGTGCCTTCATCTCGGAGGGAGTCGCTTTCGTTACGTCAGTGTAGCCTTCACCGTCAGCATTCTTCAGCAGGACTTTGCCCGCCGTGCTGTCGAGTAAACGTATCAAGCACCGTCCCAGTGTCGACTTCCCGCAACCCGACTCGCCCACAAGCCCCAGCGTCTCACCCTTCATTATCTCGAAGCTCACATCGTCAACCGCGTGAAGCATCCCCCGTTTCGTCGCAAAATACTTCTTGAGGTTCTCGACTCGTATGTATGCGTCCATCTACAACGCCTCCCCGTTCATGAACTTCTTGACGCACAAAGGACACGCCGCAAAATGTCCCGGCCCGGCCTCCTGCATCTCAGGGCGGACTCTCGCGCATTCCTCCGTCGCCATTGAGCACCGAGGGTGAAACGCGCATCCCGACGGAAGGTTCACAGGGTCAGGCATGAGCCCCGGTATCACTGGAAGCTCGTCAACATCCTCGTCAATGTCCGGCACTGAACGGAACAATCCCCGCGTGTACGGGTGTATCGGGTGCGTGTACAGTGAGCGTTTGTCAGCGTACTCAACGACTCTTCCCGCGTACATTATGGCTACCTTGTCGCAGATGTCAGCAACTATCCCCAAGTCGTGAGTGATGAGTATCATTGAGGCCGAAAATTTCTGCTTCAGCTCCTTCATGAGTTCGAGGACCTGGGCCTGTATCGTTACGTCAAGCGCGGTGGTAGGCTCGTCAGCAATCAGAAGCTCAGGGTCGCAGGCAAGCGCAATCGCTATCACGACTCTCTGCTTCATCCCCCCCGAAAATTGGTGCGGGTAATCGTGCATCCTCTCACGCCGAATCCCAACAAGCTCCAGCATGTCCCCCGCAAGTTTCATCGCCTCAGCGTGTGATACGTTCTTGTGCAGGGAAATCATCTCGGCAATCTGCTTGTCGACCGTCATAACAGGGTTCAGGCTCGTCATTGGATCTTGGAATATCATTGCTATCTTCTCGCCGCGAATTTTCCGCATCTCTGACTCGGACTTGGCCAGCAAATTCTCACCGTTGAAGAGGATTTCGCCCGACTTGATTTTGCCGTTGACTGAGGAAATCAGCCGCATTATTCCGAGGGCCGTCGTAGTTTTCCCCGCGCCAGTCTCGCCGACAAACCCAAGAGATTCCCCGCGCCCTAACGTCAGGTTGAGTCCTTCTACAGCGTGGACTGTCCCGCCTTCCGACTCGTAATGTATCGTCAAGTCCCGTATATCCAGCATGTTATCCATCGTCATCACCTCTTCAGCTTCGGGTCAAGAGCATCACGCAAGCCGTCCCCCAAAAAGTTCAGCGCAAGAATCGTGAGCATTATCGCGAGTCCGGGATACAGCGTCATGTGCGGGTAATCGCGTATGTACTGCCTGCCGCCTGAGAGCATCGCGCCCCATTCAGGGTTGGGAGGCTGGATACCGAGACCGATGAACGACAGCCCCGCCGCGTTGAGGATTGCTGAAGCCACGCCTAATGTTGACTGCACGATGATGGGTGCCATTGAGTTTGGGATTATGTGCTTGAGGATGATACGCAGGTCTGAGCTTCCCGCCGCTCTTGCCGCCTCGATGAACTCCATTGACCTTATCGACAAGACCGAGCCGCGCACAATCCGGGCGTATGTTGGGACTGCCGAGATCCCGACCGCTATCATCAGGTTCATTAGACTCGGCCCTAACGCCGCCACAATCGCAATCGCCAGCAGAGTCTGAGGTATCGACAGAAGGACATCCATCACGCGCATTATTGTGTTGTCGAGCCTGCCGCTGTAGTAGCCTGAGACCGCCCCCAGCATTCCCCCCGTAACGAGAGCAATCCCGACCGCGATGAAGCCTACCTGAAGTGAGACCCTCGCGCCGTAAATCAGCCTGCTCAATATGTCCCGGCCGAACTCGTCAGTCCCCAGCCAATGCGCCGCCGAAGGTGTCTCGAACATGTGCATCAAGTCCTGCTTTATGGGGCTGTAAGGCGAGATTATTTCCGCGAACATCGCGCAGAACACAAGCACCGCTATTATCGCAAGCCCGAACATCGCAAG
>JAFSRQ010000055.1 GCA_017446055.1 Synergistaceae bacterium
CTCTCACACAGGCTACAGCTACTCTCACACAGGCTACAGCTACTCTCACACAGGCTACAGCTACTCTCACAGGTAACAGCCACATTCACAGGCAAGGCTATACTCACGGGCAAGGCCACTCTCACAGGCAACGGCTACACTCACAGGCAACGGCTACTCTCACACAGGCTACAGCTACTCTCACACAGGCTACAGCTACTCTCACAGGTAACAGCCACATTCACAGGCAAGGCTATACTCACGGGCAAGGCCACGCTCACAGGCAACGGCCACACTCACAGGCAACAGCCACACTCACAGGCAGCGGCTATACTCACGGCAACGGCTACAATCACAGCACAGCCACGCTCACAGCACAGCCACGCTCACAGGCAACAGCTACAATCACAGGCAACAGCTACAATCACAGGCAGCGGCCACAATCACAGGCAGCGGCCATACCAACATGCAACGGCTACAGTCTCACACATGCAACGGCCACATTCACACAGGCAAGGCTATACTCACAGGCAAGACCATACTCACAGGCTACGGTCATACTCACACAGGCAACGGCTACAATCACACGAACAACAGCTATACTTAACAGAAATCAAGGAGGAAGTCATACATGAGAGACATAATCATAGACAACGGAATAATATTCAGGCCGGACAACGAATTTCACACAGGCACAATCGCAATCCATGACGAAAGAATCTCAGACACTATCCCGGATGACGCAGAGAGGATTAACGCTGAGGGATTGTACGTGATACCGGGGCTGATGGACATACATTTTCACGGCTGCATGGGTCATGACTTCTGCGAGGGTACAGAGGAAGCATTCACGGCAATCACAGAATACGAGGCCATGAACGGAATCACCACGATCTGCCCGGCAACGATGACCCTCCCGGAGAATGAGCTTGCACGTATCATGAGAGCCGCAAGAGACTTCAGCCGGACTCATCCCCAGCTTGCCGGAATAAACCTTGAAGGGCCGTTCATCTCCCACGCAAAGAAGGGAGCGCAGAACCCCGCATATATAGTCCCGCCAGACCCGGCCATGTTCGCGAGGCTTCAGACAGAATCCGGGGGGCTAATACGGATTGCCACTGTCGCGCCTGAAACTGAGGGGGCAATGTCATTCATACGTGAGGCGAAACAGTCAGCAAGAGTCTCAATCGCTCACACAGAATGTGATTATGACACAGCGAGGGAGGCTTTCACGGCTGGGGCTTCGCACGTTACGCACCTGTTCAACGCGATGAATCCCATCAATCACAGGAATCCCGGCCCGGTAATCGCGGCGTTGGAGGCCGGAGCAATGGTCGAGCTTATCGCTGACGGAGTACACATTCACCCGGCTGTAGTGAGGATGACGCTCAAACTTTTTGGGGCTGACAGGGTGGTGTTCATCTCGGACTCTCTTGAATGCGCGGGAATGCCTGACGGGGAATATTCGCTCGGAGGTCTGAAGGTCATAAAGCGTGGGAGGCGGGCTACTCTTGCTGACGGAACAACGATTGCCGGGAGCGTGGCGAATCTCATGGAGTGCGTGAGGCGGGCGGTGAGTGAGATGGATATTCCACTTGAGGCGGCTGTGAGGTGCGCGAGTGTGAATCCTGCTAGGGCTATCGGGCTTGAGGATGTTTACGGACGGATTGAGACAGGGAGAGTAGCAAATATCGTTATGCTTGACGGTGGTTTGAACATTGTACGGGTAATCATGAACACTAACTGTTAGGCTTCTTGCGGGTATAATTGCGTCAAAAATTTTGTCATGGAGGATAGTTTTCATGAAGTCAAAAGTTTTCGCGTTACTGTTTGTGCTGACGGGGATATGTTCTCCGGCATGGTCAGGAACTTACGCAGAGGGGGAAGCTCTCGCAGTGTTCAGAGTCCCGGAAGGAGTGAGCGTTTCTGCGGCAAGTGTGAATGTCGTTGAGGCCGCCGGGGAAATTGGAGCGTCAGTTGCCGAGACCTACGAAGCGTTGTCAGAAATCGAGGGGAAAATCATCGTCCTTGTCCGCTCACCGTCAATGTCAACCGAAGAACTCATAGCTACCCTCAAGGCACGTCCCGACGTAATCACAGCTTCCCCCAACTACTACGCTCACCGACAATCCTTCACCGCCTCAAGAGTCCCCAATGACCCCAGCGCGGATTTATGCTGGGGACTGAAGGCCATTCACGCCCCTGACGTGTGGGAGGACATTACCGGGACCCGCTACATTTACGCGTGTGTTGTCGACACGGGAATATATCGGCACCCTGACCTTACGGACAACATAGCGGCGGAATACGGCTACAACACCCAGACTGTGAGCGGAGAATATGACGTGAGGTTCGGGAGCTGGGACGCTGATTTCCAGGGTCATGGGACTCACGTTGCCGGGACAATCGGGGCAGTAGGCAACAACGGAATCGGAGTCGCTGGTGTCAACTGGAACGTCAGAATTATCCCGGTGAGAGTCTTTGACGTTGAGAACGCCTTCGAGACCATCAACTACGAGATACGCGGGCTGAATTACATTGCCGGCCTTCTGCGCAGAAATCCTGACATGAAACTTGCCGCGCTGAATTTCTCGCTTGGTTCGGCTCTTCCTATGACCCCCTCGGAGATGCAGAGTGATGTTTACTACATGGCATATCAGGCACTGGACTCCCTCAACAGGACGCTGATAGTTGTAGCCGCTGGAAACTCAGGTGTTGAGGCCGGAGCTCCCGCGCTGTTTGACGCACCTTCAGGCAACAGCTTCAAGACCGGGACGTACCATTACCCTGCGGCGTTCACCGGGCTGAACAACCTTATTGTCGTGGGAGCTATGGCTTCAGATGACACGGCGGCGTTCTTCACGAACTGGGGCGATAAAGTCGACATAGCGGCTCCCGGTCAAAGCATACTCAGCACTTACTCACCGATTAAGATTGACGGTGCTCAAGAGATGTACAGAGTCTTGAACGGTACATCAATGGCGGCACCGCATGTTACAGGGGCAGCGGCTCTCCTCATGTCGGCATATCCAGACGCGACACCCGGACAAATCAAGGCGGCACTTCTTGAGGGGGCGAACAAGGACAAGAATCCATTCGTGTATCCTTATGCGGGATTCGTGAAATGGTATGTGGCACGCAAGACAAGGGAAATAGACGCGAATATAGAGTCAGGGATTACACCTCCTGAGTCGCGTGATGCTGAGATTGCGCAGGCTAGGCGTGAGGCTGAAGAGCTGTACGCACCCTATGAGCAGCTTGACGGCAAGGGCAGGGTGAGCAGGACGGGATTGCTTGACGTTAAAGCGGCGTATGAGCTTCTGGAGGAAATAGTACACGGCGGCAATGGCTCATCTTCCGGGTGCAGTGCCGGAATCCCGGTAATTATTGTGCTTCTTGCGGGCATGTACATGATTGGGCGGGGAAAATTCCGTGCGTGATATAATTTCCGCAATCCAGAAAAACAAAGGAGTTGTATTCTCATCATGCGTAAATTTTTGGCGGCGTTAATGCTCGTGTTAATGCTCGGTGTTGTAGCGTCTGCTGACGAAGGCACAATCAAGGTCGGCGTGTTCAACTGTCTCACCGGGCAGAACGCTTTCGGAGGACAGCTTGAGCTTGAGGGCACACAGTTAGCTCACTCACTGTTCCCGGAAATTCTCGGCAGGAAGGTTGAGCTGGTCATAGTCGACAATAAGTCGGACAAGGTCGAGGCCGCAAACGCAGTAACCCGCCTCATCGAGAACGACAAGGTCAACGCCATCATCGGCACATACGGCTCATCGCTCGCTATGGCTGGCGGTGAAGTCGCAGAGAAAGCCGGAGTCCCCGTAATCGGAACGTCATGCACCAACCCTCTTGTTACGGACGGCAAAAAGTTCTACTTCCGTGTGTGCTTCATTGACCCGTTCCAGGGAGCAGGGGCGGCAACGTATGCATTCAGGAATCTCGGACTCAAGCGGGCGGCTACCCTCGTCGACATGGCCAATGACTATAGCGTCGGACTGGGAAAATTCTTCCGTGACAGCTACAAGAAGATGGGCGGCGAAATCGTAGCATCACTCTTCTACCAGTCAGGAGACACGGATTTTACCGCACAGCTCACGGCACTGATTGACGCGAAACCCGACATCGTATTTCTCCCGGCATATTTCGCGGAAGGGGCAATAGTCCTCAAGCAGGCAAAGGAACTCGGTGCTACATTCCGCTTCATCGGTGCTGACGCTATGGACAACCCCGAAATAGTTACGCTCGGCGGCGACGCTGTAGAGGGCTTCCTTCACACAACGTTCGCTTATGACCCGTCAATGCCTGAGATGAACGAAACAGCGAAGAAGTTCACTGAGGAATGGAATAAAGTCCACCCCGATAAAGCTCCCAACGTCAACTGCGCTCTGGGCTATGACTGCTACATCATGCTGAAGGACGCTATCGAGAGAGCTGGAAGCGCAGAACCCGCGAAAATCCGGGACGCTCTGGAGACGGTGAAAGACCTTCCGACTGTTACAGGTATGACGACAATCAACGCCACTCATGACGCGGAAAAGGACATGGGGATTGTCGAGATTAAGGACGGCAAGAAGACCTTTATCGGCATCGTGAAGCCTGAAGTGTAGGGTACATGATATTTGAGACGGGGCAGGAGGATTTGAGTCTCCTGTCCTGTTTTTTTGCAGGGATATCTTGCCTTCAGAAATCTTTTTTTCGTGAACGTTGCCTTTCCTGCGTGAATGTTATCCTGCCCCCCTTGAAGCCGTCCGGGAATTTTACGATAATTCATTCATGAATCCCAAACGGAAAGGATTGACACAAGTGAATGATACCCAGCATAACAACTCGCGGCCAGCCTCTAGCCTCTCACACTGTAACTTCTCACAATTCCTGAAGAATATTGCGCTCGTAATCGTGCTTTGCTGTATGTCGTTCGGCGTGTCTTGGGCTGAAACAAAGACAGTAACATACACAGCAACAAGCTACACGACAGAGACAGACTACACGTCAGCGGTATTCACAGCTACAGGGGACATCAACACGACTTACACCGTGAACATTCCCGATTCTGTACAAACTTTTGATGCCGCGTTCGGGGATATTGGATTCAATATGTCCAGCACTGAGTGCAACGTTGTAATCGCAGGCAATGGCAGCAACCCGTATTTGGGCGGGAATGCCTCAATGTCTGAGTACACCGCAACGATAAGCAGCACGAAATACTACATTACCCGCGTGCAGTTCTACAACTTCAATGACACCCAGACCGCCGACATATCTGGAACCTCTCACAGCATCTCATTCACCACAAGCAACTACAAATCCAACAGCATTAAGTCTTTCACCGTAACATTCACGGACGATGCGTTCTACTCCGTCAAAACCCAAGCTGCTGCGGGCGGGCAAGTCGGGGTTTCTACATTGTCAGCAAAAGCAGGAACAACAATTACTGTTACACCGCTGCCATCACAGGGCTACGTCGTGAAAAGCGTGAAGGTGAACGGTGAGGAAATATCCCCTGAGAACGGCGAGTACACTTTCACGATGCCTGAGGAAGACGTTACTGTTACGGCTGAGTTCGAGAAAATCCCGGGGATTCCCGTGCAGTACATTGACGCTGACGGAAATGAACAGGAGGTGGAGGCGACAGAACTCACGGGCGAAGAGAGCGGATTCGCTGGAGGCTGGTACATCGCAAGCGGTGATGTCAGTCATACAGGAGTGATGACTATTAACGGGGACGTGAAGCTGATACTTTCTGACGGCGCAAACATGACCATCTCGAACGACGATACGTGCATAGAAGCTAGTCCGGGTACTCTCACGATTTACGGGCAGGCTGGCGGCACCGGGAAACTTTCTGTGTCATCGTCGGGCACCCTTCAGGCTGTACGCTTATCGGGCTTCAGCATGTACGGCGGGAACGTAAGCATAGAGAGCGGCGGCGTTGGCATTCAGCAGATAGAAGATGCCCTTGCCTCAAAATTTATCATAGGCGGCGGGACTCTTACAGTGAGCGCGGCTGAAGGTTATGAGGCTATTTTTTGGCATACAGACAACATAGAGATTGACGGCGGAACAGTAACAACTTCAGGCAAGATTGAGACAGACAGCGGAATTGTTATGCGCGGCGGGACTCTTGCCGTGAATGTGGACAAAGGCAATAAGGCTGTTGTTTGTGATGGCAGCATAGAGATTGACGGCGGAACAGTAACAACTTCAGGCACGATTAGGGCAGACGGCAACATCACTCTCGGCCATGCGGTCATAACAGCGGGAGAATATGAGTATAATGTATCGGTCGCTGAAGGGCTGTATCTCACTGACGGCACAAATATTTACTCAGGAGCTATTGATGATACTGACGAAATAGCCGGGAAGACTCTCCGTTCTGCATGGGCTGTAGGAATTTCGGACGGCAATATCACCGCGAGTCCTGAGATTGCCGGGGCTGGGGATGCCGTAACGTTGTCGTATTCAGACTGCGCGGCGGGGTATGAGCCTGTCTACAGTGTCAACGGTGAAGCAATAACGGGAAATACCTTCACGATGCCAACGGGTAGTGTTACTGTTACGGTGGAACTGACTCCCATCACCTACAGCATAATGTATGACCTTGACGGTGGGACTGCTGACAATCCCACAGCGTACACAATCGAGTCCGACACATTCACCCTCACGAATCCCACAAGAGACGGTTATACGTTCACGGGCTGGACAGGAACAGGGCTTGACGGCGCGACAATGACCGTAACAATCCCGCAAGGCTCGACAGGCAACCGTGAGTACACTGCGGTGTGGCAGAAGCTGTTTTCCCCGAAGAACACGGACGCTCCCGAATTTGTGTACCACAGTCTCATCCTCAGCGGCCAGATAGGAATCATATTCCACGTCTACATACCCGGCACATTAACGCCTTCCTCCTGCACGATGGATTTTGACGTCAGCGGCGACACCTCACAGAATGCGCAGGGCCAGGAATATTTCGAGACCATCACCGATAACGGCTACACGCTTTACGGCTACAAGTGCTACATCAACTCGGTGCAGATGGCAGATGAGATTCACGCCACACTCAGCTACAGCGGAGGGAGCATTACCGAGACGTACACGGCGAAAACCTACCTTGATGTTATTGCTGGCAGCGATGAATTTCCTTCTGACCTCCGGGAGCTTGCGCGCTGCATCAAGGATTACGGGTGTTACGTTCAGCCTGTGCTTGCTGACTATAACAAGTGGGAAATCGGGAAGAAACATGCCGCTATGGACTCCGCGTATGACTATAACGACTCAGACTTCACGAGCGCGGACAACGGCACGAAGGAACACGCGGTAATCTGTGATGTCCCTGACGATTCCGGGATTAAGGATGTCAGCTTCGCTCTTGTCCTGGACTCTGAGACTGCGATTGAGATATACCTTGCACCGAAGGACGGCTATACCGGGAGTGTCGGTGCGTATGTTGACGGAGGAAGTGAAAACATGGCCGTGAAGAAGAGCGGTGAGTATGTCGTCTCAATCGGTAACATCTCGGCTCATCTTCTCGGAATGACTCACACCGTCAGTATCGTAACGCAGTATGAAAATATGCAGGAAGTCAGCTTTGAGGTGAAACTCTCGGCACTGTCATACGTCCAGAGCGCAATCCACGATAACAGCACGGCCATGAAACGCGCGGTAACATCAATCTTCCGCTACTGGGACGCGACAATGACCTACAGGAAGAACAGACCAGACGAGTACAAAGACTGACCGAACACCCAAGCACCAGGCTGGCAGGACGGGGAGAAAGTTTCCCTGCCCTGCTTTTTTTGTTGTGAATAATGCTACAATTTCACCATCCAAAACAGGAAGGGTTGAAATATTTGAACCTTAACATATTTGTACAGCACTTCATCAACGCCTTGAGCCTGGGTTCCCTTTACGGACTCGTTGCTGTCGGTTACACGATGGTCTACGGAATTTTGCGGCTCATCAACTTTGCTCACGGTGATATATTCATGCTGGGCGCGTACTTCGTCTACTTCGCTACAATCGTCTACCATCTCCCTTGGGCAGTCGGCGTGATAGTAGCAATAATCCTCACGACAATTTGCGGCCTCCTTGTCGACAGGATCGCCTACAAGCCCCTGCGTGAAGCTCCGCGAATCTCCGCCCTGATCAGCGCAATAGGCGTGTCATTCTTCATCGAGAACTTCGCTGTTGTTGTGTTCACCGGGATGCCGCGCCCGGTCGTACAGCCCGCAATCCTCATGAAGCCAATCGAGTTTTCCGGCGGCGTTAGGCTCATTCCTCTTGGGATTCTAGTGCCTGTAGTGGCGTTCGCTCTTGTCGGCGGGTTAATGTGGCTGCTCTACTGCACGAAACCGGGACTCGCCATGCGTGCAATCTCATTCGACATTGAGACCACAAGAATGATGGGGGTATCAGTCAACAAGATTATTGCTCTTGCGTTCGGACTAGGCTCTGCTCTGGCGGCTGTGGCGGGAATAATGTGGGCGTTGCGTTACCCCCGTGTTGAGCCGTTTATGGGGATGACTCCGGGAATAAAGGCGTTCATCGCGGCGGTCTTCGGGGGAATCGGCTCTGTTCCGGGAGCTATGATAGGGGGATTAATTCTCGGCTTCGTAGAAATAATGTCGGTGGCGTTTTTCCCGACTCTTTCGGGCTACAAGGATGCTTTTGCGTTCCTGTTGCTGATAATGATACTGCTGTTCCGGCCGACGGGGCTGCTTGGCGAGAAACTGGAGGACAAAATATAATGCGCAGGACAAGAAATCTCATACTCACGGTTATTGCTGTAGTCTTATTCGCGTTCTTCCTCGACAAAGCTCCCGAAATCCTCAACGGTTACTGGCAGAGAATCCTCAACCTGATAGCCATAAACGCAATCCTCGCACTGAGTCTCAACCTGATATACGGCATAACGGGAATGTTCTCGCTTGGACACGCTGGATTCATGGCAATCGGGGCGTATGTGTCAGCGTTGCTCGTACTCACTCCGTCCCAGAAAAATGCTATGTGGATACTTGAGGACATTTACCCCTGGCTCCTGAAAGTAAACACTCCCTTCATCGCGTCAATCATAATCGCTGGACTCGTGGCGGCATTCTTCGGGCTGTTAGTCGCGCTCCCGGTGTTACGGCTTGGCGGGGACTATCTCGGAATTGCCACTCTGGGCTTCGCGGAAATCATACGCATCCTCATCACCAACACTGCAAGACTCACGAACGGCTCGCTCGGCCTCAAAGGGATTCCAGCCTACACTACACTCTTCATGAGCTGGGGATGCCTGGGGGTTGTGCTTCTGTGCATGGTCTGCATGTTACGTAGCAACTTCGGCGGAGTCCTCCGTGCTGTGAGGGATGACGAGGTCGCCGCCAGAATGATGGGCATCAACACTTTCCGGGTGAAGGTGCTTGCGTTCACGCTGGGGTGCTTCGGCGGGGGATTGGGCGGTGCGCTCATGGGCAACCTGATTACCACGATTGACCCGCGAATGTTCATGATTACCCAGACGTACAATATCCTGATGATAATAGTTGTCGGGGGACTCGGCTCGGTAACAGGCTCAATCATCGGATCGGCACTCGTTACGACAATGCTGGAATGGTTACGATTCGTCGAGAACCCAATCACGATAGGCAGCATAAACATACCCGGCATACCCGGCATGAGGATGGTGATATTCTCGTTGCTGCTCATCATCGTAATCATCTTCCGGCGCGAGGGCATCATGGGTATGCGCGAGTTCACGTGGGATATATTCTTCCCCAGACGCAAGCCCGCTCCCAAAACTGAACGGCCAGCTTCTGACACTGTGCTTGAAGTCCGTGATGTTACGCTGAAATTCGGAGGTCTCTCGGCGATTGATGATTTGAGCTTCGACATTAAGCACGGGCAAATCATGGGGCTTATTGGTCCCAATGGCGCGGGGAAAACTTCAGCCTTCAACGTCATAAGCGGCTTCTACAAGCCCACGTCAGGCACAATAAACTTCATGGGGCAGTCAATCGGGGGAATGAGTCCTGATGAGGTCTGCAAGGCGGGAATGAGCCGCACGTTCCAGAATATACGCTTGTTCGGCCATGAGACAGTGCTGCAGAACGTCATGACAGGCTCGCGCATCCGGCAGAAATATTCGTGGTGGATGACTCTTGCGCCGTTCATATTCACCGATGTGATACGCGAGGACTCGGCGGTCAAGGCCAGGGCTATGGACTTGCTTTCACAGCTTGGGCTTGAGGATTTCGCATACGAGAAGGCTTCCTCACTACCCTACGGTGCGCAGAGAAGGCTTGAGATTGCGAGGGCATTGGCGACACGTCCCAAGTTCCTGCTTCTTGACGAACCCGCGGCGGGAATGAATCCGCAGGAATCGGAGGAGCTGTTGCAGTTTATACGGAGATTGCGTGATGAGTTCGACCTGACAATACTTCTGATTGAGCATGACATGAAGGTTGTGATGAACGTCTGCGATTACATTCACGTTCTCGATCAGGGAGTCCACATAGCGCAGGGGACACCCGACGAAATCAAGGCCAATCCGCGCGTAATCGAGGCATATTTGGGGAAGGGGGCGGCGTAAATGGAAGCAATGCTGAAGGTTGACGGCCTCAACGTGAATTACGGGGCTATACATGCGGTGCGTGATGTCTCGCTCGAAATCAACAGGGGCGAAATCGTAACCCTAATCGGCGCGAACGGTGCGGGAAAATCAAGCGTCATACGGTCAATAATGGGGCTGACGAAATCCACCGCCCGCGAGATGACCTACATATCCCCCAGAGACAGCAAGCCCGTGAACATTCAGGGTAAACCAGCAGAAGAACACGTGAAGCTGGGAATCTCACTCAGTCCCGAAGGAAGAAGGATACTCCCACAGCTTACGGTCGAGGAGAATTTGACGCTGGGAGCATACATACGTGATGACGCGGACGGGATTCGTGATGACATGGAGTATGTGTACTCGTTGTTCCCGCGACTGAAGGAGAGACACAAGCAGAAGGGCGGAACATTGTCCGGCGGTGAGCAGCAGATGTTAGCGGTGGGAAGGGCACTGATGAGCCGTCCTGACCTGCTGATGCTTGACGAGCCTAGCTTGGGACTTGCGCCTGTTCTTGTTGACGAGGTTTTTGCGATCATACGTGAGATTAACGCTCAGGGACGCACAATATTGCTCGTGGAACAGAATGCTTTTGCCGCGCTTAAGGCCGCTCACAGGGCGTATGTCCTTGAAGTCGGGGCGGTGAGTCTTTCGGGGACTGGCCCGGAGCTTCTGGACAACCCGAAAGTCAGGGCGGCATATCTGGGAGGCTAGGTTAGGTTCACGCTCCCTCGCTTGAAGTTTTTGCGGGGGAGTCCCGTTTCAATAATTTCCCCTGATACCCTGCGCGTATTCTCATCAAGAGCTGTCCCAGCATATTCTGCCCGTAGCCCAAGTTCGTATCGAATCCCCAGAATGTATCTTTCCAGTGGTTTCCCTCGACTATCAGTGCGTGTCCTGTGGCAAGAAGTTTCTCTAAAAGCTCCGGGTTCTGTGAGAATTTCGCCCTGAGAATCTCATCCATTATTGAGACTTTGACCTCGTCCCAGTCTTTGCGGACTTTGAGCTTCCGTCCTTCCGTTTTCGACTCATGTGAGCGAAGCTGTGTGAAGCGTTCATGATCGGCAGGGTCAAGACTCTTCCACGCCTGATAAGCCGCCTCGCTGCTGCCGTAAGTCAGCCCCCGGAACGTAACCGGGACTTCGTACAAATTGCTCAGGAACTCGTATTCCTCTCTGAATCTCGCTATAACGTCCACAAATATCACTCCTTGATGTTATGCTGTAAGTGCAGGTGATCCCTTCATGGCCGGGAGCTGTGGATTCCCCGCGTCAATATTCCCGGTCTGCTCAGTGCTTCTACCTTTGCCCGTCATTATACCGTTAATTATTCTTCCCTTCATCAACAGCAAGATATATTGCGCTTCATGCTGACTTATTCCCCGAATGCATTCTCGGAGCTTCTTGTTGAGGTTAACCCCTGGCGGAGGCCCTCAAGGAATCCTGCGTGAGACCCGGCGAATCGTTGATGACGAAATTCCCGGCGTAACAGGTGTGCGCAAACTGTTCTCGAAGGGGCAAGCATGGCTTCAGTCATAGAGGCGAGAGTTTACGGTGATAATCCCGTTGTTCTCCGAATCCCTGCGGAAAAGGCGCGTGAAATCATAGAGGAAGACCCGATACATAACTGCGTCCGTCTCGGCTGGAACGACAGAGTTACAGTGTTCCTCCCTCAGATTCGCAAGGACAGGATGCAGAGTCCCGGATTAACACGCACCATGATAAACAATGCTATTCTCACAGGGATTACAGGGGCAACTGTCGGTGACTCTAGGGACAAGGATAAATCAATCCCGATTCTGTTCGGGCTTCTTCCAGAGGAGCGCGGCAAAGTCGAAAGCCTACAGTCATTGCTAGCATGGCCGCCTGATTTACTCTCTGTAGCAGGCATTCCCAGCCTTGTTGTAACAGACAACCTCAAGGTAGGTATGGGCAAATACATTCACAACATATCAAGTTACAGGGAGGTATTATTCATGCTTGCGCAAAGGAAGTATGCAGTCATTGTGATTGTTCTGCTGCTGTGCGCGCTGTTCTCTCCGCCCGGCCTTTCTGCGGTTCACGAGGAAGTGATGATGCAGGACGGCAGAGCGGTCAGGCTGGTGAAGACAGACGGGGCGAACGCTTCAGTATCCTCAATGCAGTCTGTCGGCACATCACCTTCATTGTCAGGGCAGGGCTACATTCCCGGCGATGTTATAGCGGTGTTCAAGTCTCCTTCCCGGCAGTCGGGCTACGGTGTTTCCGCGGAATACCTTTCGGCCGCCGCTGACTCTGTAGGGGCCAAGGTTGTGGAGACCTACGGCGAACTGTCAGCGAAATCGGACGGGGTGTTTGCCCGCCTGAAAATTCAGCAAGGCACGGAAGCCCAAACTCTCGAACAGCTCCGCGCAAGGTCTGATGTCGCAGGGGTACAGCTCAACTACAGGTATACAGTGAGCGGCGTTACCCCTTCGGATACGAAATTCGGCTCGCTCTGGGGCATGCCCGCAATCAACGCGCCAGAGGCATGGGAACTTGACAACGGCTCTGACAATGTTTATGTAGCAGTCATCGACTCAGGAATCGACTACAGCCACCCGGACATCAAGAACAATTTCGAGACTTCTGGTTACAGCGGCAACTACTCATCCGGGACAGCGGCAGGAGATTATTCGGACGGTCACGGGCACGGGACACATGTAGCCGGGACTATCGGGGCTGTCGGCAACAACGGACTCGGTGTCGTGGGCGTGAACTGGAGCACAAAGCTGATCTCGCTCAGGATATTTGACTCCTCAGGAGGATGCTCGACAACAGAGATACTGGACGAACTCAATGCCCTGCTCAAGTTGCTGGATGACCACCCCGGCCTCAAGATAGCGTCAGTAAACATGTCATACGGGCGTTTTAATCCTACGACAGAGAGACCCGAAACTCTCCTGAATACCCCCGAATATCTCGCGTACAAAGTATTAAGCGACACTAACAGGATAGTCCTCTGCGTTGCGGCAGGCAATGAGGCATAGAGATAGGCAGCGGACAGTATACATATCCCGCCTACCAGGACGGTAACGCTCAAGGCGACAAACTCAGCGGGTAACGCAACAAAGTCAATGAGCATTACTGTGATGACTGTTGCGGCTAACTTCCCGGATTACATGGTAGCTGGAGGAGTCGCGCCGTATACATGGAAGGTCTTAAGCGGAAATGCGCCGTCAAGCTGGAAGCTGAACTACACCAACCCCGGCGAGAGCGTCAAAGTCAGCATTACTCCGCCAACAACGCTAGGGACTTATACCTTCACGGTGAGGGTTACGGACAAGAACGGAGCTTTTGCTGACGACACACGCACAGTAACAGTGTCAAGACCTTCTGTGAACGGAAGCTTTCCTGAAGGGGCGATAGTCGGCGATTACTATTCCGGCAGCCTCACTGCAAGCGGAGGGACTGCGCCCTATAAGTGGTCTGTCAGTTCGGGAAAAATACCTGAAGGAATGAGCTACACCGCAGGCGGAACAAGATTCACCCTGATGGGTACTCCCAGAAAGGCCGGGACCTACACATTCGCTGTTACTGTAACTGACAAGTACGGGGCTCGTCCGGCAAATCCGAGACAGTTCACGGTTACGGCAACGAAGACCACCATAACCTCAGGCTCAAGCAGCAGCGGAGTCGCAAGTGTTTCGGCGGCAGTCCAGCAGCATACCATAGCCAGAGGGGCATCGTTTAGTCTGGGCTACAGTGTCTATGGCGGAAAAGCACCGTATGATTGGAGCGGTTCGCTTCCTGCTGGGCTTACGCTCAATAAGTCTACCGGGAAAATCACAGGCAAGCCCACTAAGGCAGGAAGTTACACGTTCTCGCTAAAGGTTGTCGACAAGAACGGTGTCGTTGCTACCAAAACTTACACCGTCAAGATTACCCAGACAGCAATCACCGGGGCATTCACGGCGGCGGGTGTGGTGAAGGCTAAGTACTCCAGCACTATCACGGCTACGGGCGGCACAGCCGGGTACACGTGGACAAAGACCAGCGGCACAATCCCGGCGGGCTTGAAGCTGACGTACTCCGGCGCGAAGGCTACTCTGTCAGGCACTCCAACAAAGGCCGGGACATATACGTTCTCGCTGAAGGTTGCCGACAAGAACGGAGCAGCAGTAACCAAGAAGTTCACGGTCAAGATTGTGGAAGCTAAAGCCTCGGCTAAAGTGTATTCCGAGACTGGCATCATCTCACAGTACGCGAAGGCCGTAACAGGACAGGTTCAGACAGTCGGAGCAGCCCCGCAAACTACAGCCTCGCCGCAAACACAGACAGAACTCACCGGAACCGGGAACACCGCAGTCAATCTCCCGGCAATCATTGAGGTCGTCAGTGATGACATCATCGAGGCATACGATGGCAGAGACAGCGACATCGTCAAAGTCAGAGCAGATTCACCCGTGAGATTCATCGTCAGCAACTGGGGCGCGAAAGTCTCAGGCGTTACTGTCTGTGTTGACGACAAGCCAGCGGA
>JAFSRQ010000006.1 GCA_017446055.1 Synergistaceae bacterium
GCGACCTTCGGCGTGACAGGCCGACACTCTAAACCGACTGAGCTACGACCCCGCGTAATCACTGGTGGGCGAAGCAGGGTTCGAACCTACGACCCCCTGCGTGTAAAGCAGGTGTTCTACCGCTGAACTATCCGCCCTGCTCGAACAACGAGGGGTATTTTACGCCTGATTATTTCCCCTGTCAAGCACAAAGCGCAAACCTTCCTCACCCAGCTTCCCGCTTGCGAGAAATCCGCACTTCTCCAGGACTCTTTGCGAGGCCATGTTGCCCGTGTCAGTCTCAGCTTCTATGCGTGTTACTGCGGGATTCTGGAACGCCCACGAAGCAACCGCCCTCACCGCCTCCGTAGCGTAGCCCTTGCGCTGGTGTCCGTCCGAAATCCCATAACCTATTTCCGCAGAGCCGTCCGTGTTCAGCCCCTTGAAGCACAATCCGCCGACATGTGTACCATCGTGAAGCTCAATCATCCACAGCGCGAACCATTCCCATTGGTCAGGCGACTTCAGAGCGTTTTCCAGCATCTCAGAGTATGCCGCGCGGAGTCCGCCGTCAGTCTCAGAGGCTATGAGGTCTTCCATCTGAGATTTTGCCGCCGGGTATATTCTCAGGTGTTCAGTCTCTATTATCATTCTGCTGACTGCATACAGGCTTCGATTTCCGCCCAGGTCTTTTTTGCCGCACCGCCAAGTGTATTGAAGTACTCGCTGCAATTCTTGAGGTTCTTGCTGACGTTCGCAGGGTCAAGGCACTCACACCACGCCCGCGAAAGCTCCGAGTCATTATGCACGCACACAGCCGCACCGAATGAGTCCATCCTGTCAGTGTCGGGGAAATCCGTCATGCATGGCCCGTGAACCGCAGGCAGTCCGAAAATCGCAGGCTCGAAGGGATTCTGTCCGCCCTTCTCTACGAGGCTTCCACCGATGAACACGGCATCACTCGCGGCGTAAAGGTCAAACAGCACCCCTATACGGTCAACAACGATAACATCAGCGGAGTTATTGCCCGGCTCAATCCGTGAGAGAAGCTCTGCGTGAATGTCGTCATACGGCAGTGCGGCGGCTACTGTCATCAATGCCCGCTCAGGGTGACGGGGGACAATGGCCAGCCTTGCGCCGGGAAATTTCCTCCGTGCCATCCTGAACGCCGAAATCACTACCTCGTCCTCGCCCGCGTGTGTGCTTCCTGCCGTGAAGAGCGGTGAGTCTCCGTCCTTCAGCCAGCCCCATTTGTCCGGGCTAGTAGTCTTCCGGCGGTCAAGAAGTGTGTCTACCTTGCAGTCCCCGGTAACAACAATCTTCTCTTCCGGGACACCAAGAGCGTGGAATTTCTCTTTGTCATCGTCAAACCTCACCATGAATTTATCGATGCAGGACAAGACCCCGCGCCAGAAGAATCGAGTCCGCCTCATTCGCCGAAAACTTTTGTCCGAGAGTCTCCCGTTCGCCAGAAACGCAGGGATGTTACGCGCCTTCAGCTGTGTCAGAATCTCAGGCCATAATTCCGTCTCCATCGTGATGTAGACTGCGGGACGTATAGCATCAAGCGAGCGTGTCACGTACTTGCGGCAGTCGATAGGGCTGTAGATTATGCGGTCAGCGACTCCCGTCAGCAGTTTCCCGGCCATTTCGCGCCCTGTTTCTGTTACTGTCGAGATGACGCAGGGATATGCGCTCCGTGACTTTATGCGGCGGATTAGTGAGCTGGCTGACTGTACTTCGCCGACTGACACAGCATGTACCCACACGGGATTTTCCGGGATATTCTCTACATGGCCGGTCTGCTCGGAGATGTCTCCGCCACGTTTACGCTTCAGTATCTGGAGTCCCCCAAGCGTGAAGAACGCCCCCGATAGAAATCTGTATATTCCCATTCCTGTTATGTGCAATATTATTCCTCCTGTCCGTGAAATTATACGTGGAGCGCAAAATGATTCTTCCTGAACGTGATTAATCCCTCGTCCCGCATGAGGCACAATTCCTTCGAGAGCGCACTTCTGTCGGCGTTGAGGTAATCTGCCATCTGCTGACGGTCAAACGGTATCACGAAGTCCCGCGAATTTTCCCGGAGTGATACGGCGTTCAGGTAGCTCATGATTTTACGGCGTATCGTCTTGCCTGCGGTGATGAAGCTGCGTTCTGACAGGTGAAGGTTCTTGCGGGCAATCATGGCGAGAAGGTTGCGTGTGAGTTTTCCCGGCCATGTCCCGGGGTAATCCAGAGTCCCGACTCGCAGGAACAGTATCCGGCTGTCCTCGTCCGCCCTGACGTCCACCATCATAGGAGCGGCAAGCAATGCGTAAGTCTCAGCGAAATACCCGCCAGCGTCAACCAGAGCAAGAAGCGTAACATTCCCCCACATGTCAGGGCTTTCCACCGCAACGCACCCGGAAACCACAAGCCCCATGCAGTCGGTGATGTCGCCCGCCGTGAAGATGAGCTGCCCCTTAGCGTATGAGTGTTCTCCTGCGCTGATTGCTGACATGGCCGCGTTGTATTCGTCCGAGCTGAAGCCCGCGAAAATCTCAGAGTTCCGCAAAATTTCACCCCCTTTCACCGTGTTGCAAACGCAACTGATTTTCTCCGCGCAATATTATATAGTTGACGCAAAAATTTCTATCGAGGGGGAACAACTCATGTTCTGTTTCCAGTGTGAACAAACAGCAGGCTGCAAGGGCTGTACCGGGTCAGCAGGCGTGTGCGGGAAATCAGGCGTAACAGCTCAGGCTCAGGACTCGCTCACTGGCGCGCTAATATCTCTGGCTATGGCCGGGAGTGATGACTACGATCTGTTCATCGACGGGCTTTTCACCACAGTAACAAACGTGAACTTCAGCGCGGAAAAAGTGAACGCACTCACCAAACGCGCCGGGTCAAAGCCTTACGACATGGCAAAAATCTGGAATGCTGACGAGGATATACGCTCGCTGAAATCCTTAATCCTTTTCGGGCTGCGGGGGATGGCGGCTTATGCGTATCATGCCAGGGCTTTGGGTTACCGTGACTCTGACGTGGATAGATTCTTTGTGCGGGCAATGGCGGAATTAGGGCGTGATGACGCGGGAATGAGTGAGCTTCTTCCGCTTGTGATGGAAACCGGGCAGGCCAACCTCAAGTGCATGGCTCTTCTTGACCGTGCCAACACTGAGACTTACGGCACGCCTTCACCCGTGACAGTAAGCACAGGAGTCGCAAAAGGACCGTTCATCGTAATCACCGGGCATGACCTGAAAGACCTAGAAGAATTGCTCCGTCAGACACAGGGCAGGGGGATTAACGTCTACACACACGGCGAGATGCTCCCGGCTCACGGTTACCCGGAGCTCAGGAAGTATTCACACCTCAAGGGCAACTTCGGAACAGCCTGGCAGAATCAGCAGAAAGAGTTTGACGGGATGCCGGGCGCGTTCGTGTTCACGACAAACTGCCTCATGCCACCGAAATCAAGCTATGCTGACCGGGTATTTACGGCGGGGCTCGTTGAGTTTGACGGAGTTACGCACATTGACGGGCGCGACTTCTCCCCGGCAATCGCAAAGGCTCTTGAGCTTGGCGGCTATGACCACGATGTTCCCGGCGGGACTCTCACGACAGGCTTCGGGCGCGGGGCAATACTCGGTGTTGCGGACAAGGTGATTGAGGCGGTCAAGTCCGGGGCTATCAGGCACTTCTTCCTTGTGGGAGGCTGCGACGGTGCGAGGGCTGGACGTAGCTATTATCGGGATTTCGTGAAGTCTGCTCCTTCTGACACGATCATTCTCACGCTGGCCTGCGGGAAGTTTAGGTTCAACGATATGGACTTGGGGACAATCGGAGGCATTCCGCGACTGCTGGACATGGGGCAGTGCAACGACGCTTACGGGGCGGTGCAGGTTGCGCTGGCTCTGGCTGATGCGTTCAAGTGCGGGGTTAATGACCTGCCTCTGAGCCTGGTGCTGTCGTGGTACGAGCAGAAGGCCGTGTGCATACTGCTGACCCTGTTATCGCTCGGCGTGAAGAATATCCGTCTCGGTCCTACACTGCCCGCGTTCGTGTCGCCCGGAGTGCTGAAGTATCTTGCGGAGAATTTCGGCATCAAGCCAGTAACGACTCCTGAGAAGGATTTAGCCGACATACTCAGCAAGTAGCATAAACAGCCCGTGCGTGTGAAAGCGTGCGGGTGCTTTTTCCCACAAAAAAAATACCCCCCGGATTTTCCCGGAGGGCATGATGTTTACCGTCTGTTACTCCAGTATTGCGCCCTTGTCCGCAGATGTTACCAGCTTCGCATAACGAGCCAAATATCCAGTCTTTATCTTCGGCTCATTGGGTGTCCAGCTCTCACGCCTCCGTGCTAATTCCTCGTCCGAAACTTTCAGGGTTATGCTGTAGCTGTTGATGTCGATTGCGATAATGTCTCCCTCGTGGACGAGCCCGATATTCCCGCCGGAAGCCGCTTCGGGTGAAACATGGCCTATGCTCGCCCCTCTAGTAGCACCCGAAAATCTCCCGTCCGTAATCAGCGCAACGCTCGTGTCGAGTCCCATTCCGCAAATCGCGCTCGTAGGGTTCAGCATCTCACGCATTCCCGGCCCGCCCTTTGGCCCCTCGTAGCGAATCACTACAACGTCGCCGGGGTTAATCTTCCGGGCATAAATCGCGGCTATCGCGTCGTCCTCAGAGTCGAACACCCTTGCCGGGCCTTCATGCTTCATCATCTCAGGAGCGACCGCCGAACGCTTCACCACGCACCCGTCAGGCGCAAGATTCCCGCGAAGCACCGCAATTCCGCCAGTCTTGGAGTAAGGATTCTTCACGGGGCGGATTATCTCGGTGTCAAGAATCTCACAGCCCGCTATATTTTCGGCAACTGTCTTCCCTGTAGCAGTCATGAGATCCGTCTTGATGAGTCCGTTCTTGGCCAGCTCATTCATCACTGCGTACACTCCGCCTGCCCTGTCTAAGTCCTCCATGAACGTATCACCCGCCGGAGCAAGGTGGCACAGGTTCGGGGTGCGCTCGGAAATTTCGTTTGCATGGGACAAGTTGATTGTTACGCCAGCCTCGTGAGCAATCGCCGGAAGGTGAAGCATCGTGTTCGTCGAACAGCCAAGAGCCATGTCGACAGCCTCAGCGTTGTTGAAGGCCTCAGCGGTCATGATGTCGCGCGGCTTCACGTTGTCCCTCACAAGCTCCATAATCTTCATGCCCGTCAATTTCGCGAGCCTGATTCTTGCTGACAGGGGGGCGGGGATTGTGCCGTTTCCGCGCAACGACATACCTATTGCTTCGGTGAGACAGTTCATCGAGTTTGCCGTGTACATCCCGGAGCACGAACCGCATGAAGGGCAGGCGTTCTCGGTGTAGTCGTCGACTCCGGCTTCATCGAGTTTCCCGGCATGATACGCACCGACAGCCTCGAACATGTGGGATAAGCAGGTGCGTCTACCGTCCTTGAGGTGTCCAGCCAGCATAGGCCCGCCAGCGCAGAATATCGCCGGAATGTTCAGCCTCGCCGCCGCCATGAGCAGGCCGGGTACGTTCTTGTCGCAGTTGGGAATCATCACGAGGCCGTCAAACTGGTGCGCAATCGCCATGGCCTCAGTTGAGTCCGCGACCAGATCACGCGACACAAGCGAGTAC
>JAFSRQ010000056.1 GCA_017446055.1 Synergistaceae bacterium
ATAGGCCAGAAGTGTAAGTGCTGTGAAGTATTGAGCTGACTGGTACTAATTATCTTAACACTTGTTCTTTCTTTCATGGCTGTATATGTAACTTGAAGAGATGTTCAGGGAAATGATTATTGGCGGCAAATGCGGCAGGGACACACCCGGACACATGCCGAACCCGGAAGTTAAGCCTGCGAGCGTCGATGGTACTATGAGGGGTACTCATGGGAGAGCAGACCGTCGCCAGTTTAGATTACACAGAGGGAGTTCCGTTTTGGGGCTTCCTCTTTTTTTGTGCGCTCAAATTTCCCATAATCGTGATATAATTCGTCCATCCTAAAATTATTCATCGGAGATTTTCTCGTATGCCAATAAGGTTGAGCATAGATCAAAAGACCGTGTTTGAGTTGTTGTCTGGCAAAAATTCCTACTTCCTCATTCCCGATTATCAGAGGCCTTACGCTTGGGAAGAAAGTGAATGCTCTACATTGTGGAATGACATTATCTCGTTCGCATTCCCTGACAGCGATTACTCAAAATTCGATGAGGATGACGGATATTTCTTAGGGCCGATCGTTTTATTCACAAATTCTGACAGAAAACTTGAGGTTATTGACGGCCAGCAGAGACTCACCACATTAATGCTTCTTCTTCGCGCCTTCTATCATGCATACGGGAATGACATGCAGGACTCCAGATCATTGACGGTGAAACGCAACATAGAACAATGCCTCTGGAAGACAAACGCATTCCAAGAACCAGACATGTCAGCACTGAAAATTGAATCCGAAACAGCCACCGACAAAGACAAAAGCGAGTTCGTCAGCGTTCTTCTTACTGGTGATGCCCCCGACGGACTCAAAAGCAGGTATGCGGTGAATTACAGGTTCTTCCAGGAAAAAATCAGCGGCTTCAAAGCTACTATGCCGGATTATTTCTCGTTCCTGCCTATAAGACTTCTGGGAAATTGCATACTCCTCCCAATCGAGGCCGAGTCCCAAGATACAGCACTGCGGATTTTCTCAACGCTCAATGACAGAGGCAAACCCCTTTCCGATTCCGACATATTCAAGGCTCAACTGTACAAAGCATTTTCGGCGGATGGCAAAAAAGACGAGTTTATCGCGGAGTGGAAAAGTCTCGAAAATATCTGCGGGAAAATTTTTCAGCTCGCAAACGATAACCCTATGGACGAAATTTTCACGCGCTACATGTATTTCGAGAGGGCTAAACGCGGCGTAAGAGTCTCAACTCTTGAGGGTCTGCGGAAATTCTATGAGGCAGGAAATTATGAGCTTCTCAGGAAATATCATCATCAGACTTTCGACAATATCAAGGCTCTTGCTGACTTCTGGAATGACATAGCCAATCAGGAAAGGACGCGGTTTTCTGACAGAGTCCTCCGCAGGCTGTTCGTCCTCAATTATGCTCCTAATGGGATGTGGACTTATATCGCTTCCGTGTATTTCCTACAGAACAGGGATAAGGCCGGACTCCTCAATGATGATGACTTCTATGAATTTCTCACAAAGATTACGGCGTTCATATGGGCGTTCACGATTCTCAGGCCGGGCGTTAATATTCTGCGCACTCCGATTTTTGCTGAAATGCTCAATATCGTAAACGGCAGAAAAGTTACGTTCAGCGGATTCCAGTTCAACACAAGAGAGCTGAGAAACGCGCTGGATATTTACACGTTCTCGAACAACAGGCCGATAACAAGAGCTATGCTTGCTTGGTACGCCTTCACTGACCCTGAGCAGGAGATTTTTCCACTTGAAACAGTGCTTGAGATTGAGCATATATACGCAAGAAACAGAATACCAGTACCAGACAACAGCGAGGCAATAGGCAACAAATCACTGCTGGAGAAGAAAATCAATATCCGCGCTTCCGATTACAGGTTTCAGGACAAGGCAAAATATTATCTGGGGCAAGTTCCCAAAAAGCCCGACACACATATTCATGAGCTGAAGAGACTCGCAGGGACAATGAGCGACTTCACAGAACAGGACATTACACAACGCACACAAAGAATCATTGACACATTCATACAGTTCATCACAGAAAACGGCCTCGCCCGGTAACAGTCAGCAAAAAAATTCCCCCTGAACATTTTACGCACAGGAGGAATCATTCTCACTCTAGAAATACAGCACGTGCTTCACATAATCAGGCCACGAAAATTTCACCGACTCCTTCAGCACAGCAAACGCCGCGCTCCCTGAGCCAGTTACGCCCCAGCAGTCAGCCCCGGCACTCTCGAACATTCTGAACAGCTCGTTGTACTTCGGGTGATCCTTCAGCAAAACTTTCAGGAAATCATTCGGCAGCAATCCTACCTTCCGTCCCGCGTTGGCGTGGTATATGTCTTTGGCCTCCGTCCTGGCGAGCATTATCCCGACCTCGTAGCCCAGCGCGTCAAGCTCAGAATATGCCGCTTTCGTCTCAGTTTCCCAGTTCGGTATCGCTATCACCCCGTGAATCTCGTAAGCCTTCACCGGCTCTATATGGTCTCCGATTCCTGACACCAGCGCGAAATCGAGTCCCGAACACAGGAACGGCACATCAGCTCCTACTTTTGCCGCGACTCTCTCTGCCCCGAAAAGCATCAGCACCGCCGCCGCATTCCCTGAGCCTGCACCCAAACCTGAGCCGGGCGGTATGCTCTTGTGTATCTTCACGTTCAGCGGGGGAATCTTGAAGCCGTCCTCACGCGCTAACCTCAAGGCTTTTGCTACGATGTTCTCGCCCTTCAGAGGAATATTCGCGTTCACGATGTCAATTCCCGCTGTCGACTCGGAAATGTACAGCACATCCCCCGATGGTATCTTCATGAACGTTGAGACTAGGTTGTGATAGCCGTCCGGCCTCCTGTTCACGACACGGAGCGTCAGATTCAGTTTTGCGAATGTCGGCAGGATTAAACGCATTCCGTCCATCCGAACGGGTCAGGACGCTTGCCCCACTGAATCCCGGTCAATTCATCGTACAGCCTCTGCGCTGTCTCGCCTATCTTGAAGTTGTTGACGGTGTACTTTTTCCCGTTGTAGAAGAGCTCGCCGATCGGGGAAATTACAGCCGCCGTTCCCGTCCCGAATGCCTCCTCAAGCCCGCCGTCCTCAGCCGCTGACATAAGTTCGTCAACACTGAGCAGCCTCTCTTCCGCAGGAACTCCCCAGTGCCGCAGCACCTCAAGGCATGACTTGCGCGTGATTCCGCTGAGTATTGAGCCGTTTTCGAGGGAGGGCGTTACGACTGTCCCGCGAATCTTGAACATCACGTTCATCGCTCCGACTTCCTCGATGTATTTCCTGTGAACGCCGTCAAGCCACAATACCTGTGAGTACCCCTTCTCCATTGCACGGTCGCCCGCACGGTTTGAGGCCGCGTAATTTCCGCCGCATTTCGTGTAGCCTGTTCCGCCGCGCACTGCTCTCACGTCTTCGGTCTCAAGCATGATTTTCACGGGCTTTATTCCCTCCGCAAAATAGCTCGCGCTCGGTGAAAGTATCACCATGAAGATAGCCTTGTGGATTCCGTGAAGGGCTAGTTCCTCGTCAGTAGCAAAAATGAACGGCCTGATGTACAGTGATGTACCCTCGCTTGAAGGCACCCATGACGAGTCCAGCTTCACCAGCTCACGCACTGCCTCAAGGAATATATCGTTGGGGACTTGAGGAAGGCCGATTCTTTCTGCTGACACGTTGATGCGCTTGGCGTTCTCCATCGGGCGGAAAAGGTGAATGCTCCCGTCTGCCCAGCGGTATGCCTTCATCCCCTCGAACACGGTGTTAGCGTACTGTATGCCATCACCTGACGGCATGAGCGGTATCGGGCCGTAAGGGAGTATCCTCGCGTTGTGCCACTTCTCCGAGTCGGTATAGTCCATGATGAACATGTGATCCGTGAAGATTTTCCCGAAGCCGAGCTTGTCCTCCGGGGGCATTGTGCCGGGATTCGGATTCTTTGTGATGCTTATCTGCATATGAAATTTTTTCTCCTTTGTGTGGATTTGTGAAGTATTATAATCCTAATTCATTTCCTCGATATAGTGAATATAGTCAAGGGAGCGTAACGCCTCGATGATGTCATCATGGCTTCGGTACGTCTTGAAGTCCCGCTCGCTTATCGTCATTGACACGGAATATACGCTCAGGCCGGAATTTGTGTACGCAGGATTAGACTCGATGTCGTCAATCTTGAGTCCCAGCTTGCGAATCGTCGTAACGAAATCCTGAAGGTTATAGCTGTTCCGCAGCTCAAGGTGAACCTCGAAATGATTAGACCTGTCTTTGAGGATGACTTCTGCCTTCGGAAGCTGGGAGATGCAGAATATCAGCGCGAGGAATGACGCAAGCCCGATAGTGTACAGACCGCCCCCTATAGCCAGTCCCACAATCCCGCAAGCCCACAGTCCCGCCGAGGTCGTCAGCCCCTTTATCTGACTCCGTGAGCTGAAGAGTATTGAGTTTCCGCTCAACATTGCAACTGATACGACTGATGCCGCCGAAATCACCGGGATGCCTGCCTCACGGACTGACATGATGCACACGTCAATCATGGCCGAGACAGCGCACGCCATTGACGCGATGATGAAAGTTCGGAGTCCTGCGGAATGCCTCTTGCTTGAACGCTCCCAGCCTATTGTTGACGCAAGGACTATCACAAGAAATATCCTGAAGCACACTGAGTAAACATTAACGCCTGATGACCACGAGCCAAGAAGCCGGGCTATATAGTCATCAGCAAACGGGCTGCCCATGCTGAAATCATCTCCCAAAAAGTTTTATGCTGAAGTCAAGATTATATCAGCAAGAAAAGGTGTGAAAGAGTGTTATAATCCGAAAACATGATAATTGCAGGGGGAGGAGCATTCAGTGAATGACGCGGATTTTCTGAAGCTATGCAGGTCTGGCAGCGGCAAAAAAGTTGAGCAGGCCATTGTGAATGGGGTAGATGTCAACTCTAAGAGCCATGTCGGGTGGATGGGACTGATGTCGGCAGTATGGAGCGGCTACACAGATGTTGTGAAAGTTCTCCTGAAGCACATCAAGAATATCAATGTCAGGAACAATTACGGCTATTCGGCTCTGATATTCGCGGCGTTCAAAGGACATACTGAAATCGCAGAGCTTCTACTGAGTCACGGTATCAATGTCAACACTCAGAACAAGTGCGGCATGACGGCTCTAATGCTGGCGGATAACCCGGAAATCACAGCTCTTCTTCTGGAACATGGCGCGGATGTCAGCACCAAAGATATATACGGCTGGACGGCTTTGATGTGGGCAAGTAACGCTGAGGCCGCAGAGCTTCTCATCAGGCATGGAGTGGATGCAAGTGCAAGGGATAATTACGGCAGGACGGCCTTAATGTGGGCAAAAGAGCTTGGACGTACAGAAATCGTGAATCTTTTGCGCTCCAAAAACACAAGTGCAAAGCCTGTTGTTGTGAAGCCTAACCCCGCCGCAACCGTGCAAACGCCCGCTGTGAAGTCCAAGCCTGCAACCGTGCAAACGCCCGCTGTGAAGTCCAAGCATGACAACGTGCAAACGCCTTCTGCGAAGTCCAAGCCTGACAACGCGCAAACGTCCGCTGTGAAGTCCAACCCTGCAACCGTGCAAACGTCTGCTGTGAAGTCCCACCTTGCAACCGAGTCAAAGCCCGCTGTGAAGTCCGAGCCTGCAACTGCGCAAACACCCGTTGTGAAGTCCAAGCCTGCAACCCCGCAAACACCCCCTGTGAAGTCCCAACCTGCAACCGTGCAACCGCCTGCTGTGAAGTCCAAGCATGACACCGCG
The DNA here is from genome assembly GCA_017446055.1 of Synergistaceae bacterium. Taxonomy (GTDB): domain Bacteria; phylum Synergistota; class Synergistia; order Synergistales; family Aminobacteriaceae; genus JAFUXM01. The sequence continues at coordinate 5,790 of JAFSRQ010000056.1, forward strand.
CAAACACCCCCTGTGAAGTCCCAACCTGCAACCGTGCAACCGCCTGCTGTGAAGTCCCAACCTGCAACTGTGCAAAATACCGCTGTGAAGCCTAGACCGACTCCTAAGCCCCCAGCGATGAGTGATGCGGTATTCCTGAAACTTTGCGAGTCAGGTGATGCCAGAAGAATCGAGCAGGCCATCAGGAACGGCGCGAATGTCAACGCAAGAGGCAATGAAGGTGAGACACCCCTAATGATAGTTTCTGCTATGGGAAATGTCAGCGTTGCGGAAATACTTCTTGAGTACGGCGCAAACGTAAAAGCTCAGGAGAAAGACGGCGTAACAGCTTTAATGACTGCAATATTGAGTGGAAGCACGGAAACGGTAGAACTTCTCCTTAAGCACGGTGCGGACGCTAACGCCAAGATGAATGACGGCACAACTGCTTTAATGGGGGCAGCATCTCAAAGTTGCAGGGATATTGTCGGACTCCTCCTGAAGAACGGCGCGAAGGTAAACGCTAGGACTAATGACGGCAAAACGGCTTTAATCGCGGCGGCTATCTCAGGCGATACGGAAATAGCGGAACTTCTGCTTGAGCATGGCGCGAATGTCAACGCTAAGTCTGATAACGGAGCTACAGCGTTGATACAGGCGGCATACAGCGGACACTCTGAGTTTGTGAGAGTCCTTCTCAGGCACGGCGCGGATAAATATGCTGAAGCTGAAGGCGGATATACAGCTTCAATGGTCGCAAGGGAGGAAGGCCACGAGAATATTGTCCGCATACTGGAAGATGATGATGATGACTACAGCACGGAGGCTGAAATGATAGATGACGAGGAATTTCTGTGGATGTGCGAGTCTGGGGATGCCGTGGAAGTAGAGCAAGCCTTGATGAACGGCGCAAATGTATATGCTGAGGACAAATACGGCTGGACAGGCTTAATGTTTGCGGCAGGAAAAGGGGATACGGAAGTTGTAGAAGTTCTCCTGCTGCATGGTGCTGAGGTTAACGCTAAGAACAAATACGGCAGAACGGCCTTGATGTTCGCGGCAGGCTGGGGCTGGGATAACGCTGAAACAGTAAAGCTCCTCCTGTCGCACGGCGCAAATGTCGACGCAGAGGACGAAGAGGGATGGACAGCCTTAATGTTCGCGGCAGATAAGGATAACCCTGAAACAGTAAAAACTCTCCTGAAGTATCATGCTGATGTAAACGCTAAAGATAACACAGATATGACTGTTCTCATGTACGCGGCCAAATATGCCGGGCCTAAAGTGTTGACGCTTCTCTTGGATGCAGGGGCTAATGTCGAGGTCGAATATAAGGGCAAAAACGACATACTATTATCAGACCGCGCTATAGATTTCGCGAGGGACAACAAAGAACTTGCTGGAACGGAAGCCTTAAGCCGACTGGACAGGGCAAGCTCCATGTCTGTCCGCAGTACATTGGGCAGCGTGTTTAACGCAGTGGATCGCTTCTTCTCATCATAAATCAGCGCACAAAATATACTCAATAAGCGGTATACTATTCTCATCCACAATAATATTCGCATTAACGGAAAGGTAGATAGCAAAATAGCGTAAAGTGTTACTTGCTTCCGGCTTGACAGAAAATTGAAGGAGGAATAGGCTGCTGCGTAATGTCAAGTGCCGGACGGGTAACACAAAATCCCGGAGAAATCTGGCTACCTCCAGCTTGGGGGGGAAGTAAAAGCCTCTGGACTGCTGAACGAGGGCAGGTAATGTCCGTAACAAACGGGAAAGAATGAGGAATACACAGCACAGAATTACACTTTTTACGCAGCAGTATACACGCACATGAACCTGAAAGATTATGAGTTCTGGTTTGTCGTGGGGAGTCAGTATCTCTACGGCCCGGAAGTCCTCGAAACAGTCGCAAAACGTGCGCAGGAAATGGCCGACTCCCTCAACGCCTCCGGGAATCTCCCCTGCAAAGTCATCTACAAGGTAACAGCCAAGACCAACGCCGAAATCACCAACGTAATCCGTGAAGCAAACTATGACACGAAATGCGCCGGGATAATCACGTGGTGCCACACCTTCAGCCCGTCAAAGATGTGGATCAACGGACTCGCCAGCCTCCAGAAAGCATGGTGCCACTTCGCAACCCAGTACAACCGCGAAATCCCCAATGACGAGATCGATATGGACTTCATGAACCTCAACCAGGCCGCCCACGGAGACAGGGAACACGGATTCATCGGCGCGAGACTCAGGTCAGCCCGGAAAGTCATCGCGGGCTTCTGGCAGGACGCGGACGTTCAGCAGAGGCTCGGACACTGGATGAGGTCAGCGGCAGGCGCGGAGTTCTCGCGGTCATTGAGGGTTATGCGCTTTGGCGACAACATGAGGGAAGTTGCAGTAACAGAAGGCGACAAGGTAGAAGTTCAGACAAAATTAGGCTGGCAGGTCAACACATGGCCGGTCGGTGAGCTTGCTGACATCATGAACGCAGTAACAGACTCGGAAGTTGACGCTCTCATGAAGGAGTATGAGTCTCTCTATGACATGAAGACCGACAACATCGAGGCAGTCCGCTACCAGGCACGCGAAGAGATAGCCATGAAGAAGATGCTTGACCGCGAAGGCTGCCGGGCGTTCTCGAACACGTTTCAGGACTTGTACGGCATGAGGCAGTTACCCGGAATCGCGACTCAGCACCTGCTTGCGACTGGTTACGGCTACGGGGCTGAAGGAGACTGGAAGGTTGCGGCAATGACAGCAATCGTGAAGTTCATGACACAGGGACTCAAAGGCGGCTCGGCGTTCATGGAGGATTACACGTACCACCTTGTGCCGGGAAGCGAGTACAGTTTAGGCGCGCACATGCTGGAAGTCTGCCCGTCAGTCTCAGCAGGAAGGCCCCGCATCGAAGTCCACCCCCTCGGAATTGGCGGCAAGGAAGACCCCGCAAGGCTCGTGTTCGAGGGTCATGAAGGTAGCGCGGTTGCAGTGAGTCTTGTCGACATGGGCGGAAGGTTACGCCTGATATGCCAGGATATAGAGTGCGTGAAGCCGATAATGCCGATGCCGAATCTGCCTGTTGCCCGCGTAATGTGGCGTTCAATGCCTGACCTCAAGACGGGACTCGAATGCTGGATACTCGCAGGGGGCGCGCATCATACTGTACTGAGCTATGACGCTGACGCTGAGATGATACGGGACTGGGCGAGGATTATGGATATTGAGTTCGTACACATCAGCAAAGACACAACGCCTGAGAGCCTCGAACGCGATTTGTTCATGGCCGATCTTGCGTGGAAGCTGAAGTAGCCATGATGCTGGAAGAATTACGGAATGAGGTTTACCGGGCGAATATGGAGCTGCCTCAACGCGGGCTTGTCGTCTACACTTGGGGCAACGTCTCAGGGATTGACCGCGAAAAGGGACTCGTAGTCATCAAGCCGTCAGGAGTCGAATACGAAGACTTAACGCCGGGTAATCTCGTCATTGTTGATATGGACTGCAAGATTGTAGAGGGGGATATGAATCCTTCTTCCGACACAAAGACTCACGTCGAGCTGTACAGGTCATTTCCCGGAATCGGCGGCATAGTCCACACGCACAGCCCTCACGCTGTAGGTTGGGCGCAAGCCGGGCGCGATATTCCCTGTTACGGGACTACTCACGCGGATTACTTCTACGGTTCAGTCCCATGCACGAGAAATCTCACGGCTCAGGAAGTTGCTGACGATTACGAGCTGAACACAGGCAGGGTTATCGCTGAAACTTTTGCTGACAGGAAGATTGACCCTCTCGCAGTGCCGGGTGTGATATGCAGGTCTCACGGGTCGTTCACGTGGGGGAAGAATCCCGCGCAGGCCGTCTATCACGCTGTAGTCCTTGAGGAAGTCGCGAAGATGGCGATGTACACGGTTACGGTTGACGCACAGTCGCAGACAGCACCGCAGTACGTACAGGACAAGCATTATCTCCGCAAGCACGGGCCGGGAGCGTATTACGGCCAGGGGAATTAGTGCAGTGAAAAAATCCCCCGGTGAGAGTGCCGGGGGGTTATTGTGTGGCGGATTATTTGCGCTCGCTGAAAACCTCGTTGGCTATTCTCAGGGCGTTAAGTGTTCTGGGGAAACCGATATAAGGATTCATCACCGTGATTATACCGATGACTTCTTCCTTCGTTGCTCCAGCCGCTAGAGTCCCGGCAACATGGCTCTTGTACTGAGGCTCGCCAGTCCCAAGAGTCCCAATTACCGCCATCGTCAGCATCTCGCGCATCTTGTAGTCCAGAGTCCCGCGCGTGTAAGTGTCCCCGAAACAGAATGCCGACAAGTTATCCTGAAGGTGCTTCTGGAAATCCGGCGTTGAATCCCTCATCTGGTTTGTGGTCAGCACGACGATTTCAACAAGTTTGCGCTCGGTGGTTGAGATTTTCGCCTGCCTCACGATGTCAGCATAGAGATACTTCTTCATGACCGCCGCAAGTTCAGGGTCATTGACCGCTTCCTTCATGGCCGAGTCTCCGTTGGCGAGGGCGTAATTCTCATCCGCAAGTTTCGCACGGTCGTAACCGTCGAGGGTGCTGGCGTAAACTGGAGCTGTAACAATAAGCGTTAATGCGCACAGAATTATTGCTGTTCTCATAATGTCCTCCCGAAAAATTCTGTGAGCTTGCTGACTTCCTGCTCTACATACTCAGGAACATGATACGTCTTGATGTGAGTCGCTCCCCTGATGATGAAGAGTTCTTTGTCCGCAGTGCCTGTAGCCTTCTCGATTGCGTCTTCTGACATGTAGAGAGAGTCAGAAATGCTTCCGCCCATCATGAGAAGGGGAACATTGATGAGCTGGATGTTGTCTGTAGCGTCCCACGTCATAAGCTCCATGAGGCTGGCGAGCGCGTAACGTCCGCTTGAGTTCGGGTGAGTGTGGGTGACTCCGTAATACTCCCAGCCATCACGGTAAAGATCCGGGGCTGTGGCAAGATATGCCTGCATCTGCTCGTCCGTGAGCTTGGGTGCGTTGCTGTCGGAATAGAGCAATTCACCGCCCGCTACTGTCTGAGCCCTTGCCGCTGAGGATTTCGTGAGCGTGTCCTGCACCGCCTTGATTGCCCCGCTCATGTAGCCCTCACGCCTGACTCTCCCTGTGTTGAACATGCTCAAGGTTGCTACGGATTTCACGCGCTTCTCGGATTTCGCCGCGTTGAGAGTGTAGCCGCCTCCCCCGCAGATTCCGAGCATCCCGATTCTGTTCACGTCAACGCCGGGATATATCGTGAGAAGGTCGACCATGCCGTGAATGTCCTCCGTCCTGAAGAAGGGAATATCCGTGTGTCTTGGGAGTCCGCCGCTCCCGCCCTGATACGCCGCATCAGCCGCAACAGTAATGTACCCAGCCTCGGCGAGCTTCTGCGCGAAGAGTCCCGCTACCTGCTCCTTCACTCCTCCGTTGGGGTGGGCGACAGTAACAGCAGGGTATTTCTTTGACGGATCATATCCTGCCGGGGTGTAGACGTTGGCGGCAATGGTTATACCGTTCAGCTCGTAGGTTATCGGGTGAATGCTGACTTTGCCGGGTACGTTCTCTGTGATTGCGCCAGCGTAGACCAGCCCCCAGGGGTTAGTGTTGTGCGTTGACGGCTGACGGTCTGAGAATTTCCGCACGGGCATGATGTCCGCGAAGGCCGCCGAGCATGACATTGCCACGAACACGGCCATGATGAGAATGTACTTCATGAGAATGATTCCTCCTGTTTGTGTTGGGATGAGGGGAATATATTTTGCGGTTGCTGGTGTCTGTCTAGAGTTTTCCCCGCGACAATGCCCGGAAGATTCTTGACCGCAATAACTCTAAGAGGGTGCATACTGTGAGAATGGCTAGGATTACGGCCAGTGAGTACGGGATGAAATATGCGCTGTCCTGGAATGCGGCGGGGCGGAAAATCGTGTTCCACAAAAACCGCTGGCTGAATATATTTTCGTGCAACATGTAGACTCCTAACGTAGTTCCTGCAACGGTGTTGATGATCCCGCTGTGAGGGATATTGAGCCTGATGAAGCCCAAGAAGATACACAGTGCCGACAAGAATGTAAACGGTTTCAGCAGTCCGCAGCACAGGTAAAGAGTGTTCTCCGCGACAATGTCATACTTCATGCCGATAACGTCCAGCAGCAAAACCACAACAGCGTCAGCAAGCACAAACAATATCCCGTAAAGGATGAAGACTTTTCCCCCGCCGGATTCTTTCACCCAGAGCCGAATGTATGCGCCGACAGAGTAGACACACATAAACTCTATGAGTTCATTCCCGGAGAACTGCCACCCTGTAAACGTGGGAATTATGCACCAGTAAATGAATATGGCCTTCAGGAATTTCTTGTACTCCTCGCGTGAAAGCCTGCGAAGAAACATGTTCATGTACGGGTGAATCAGGTACAGCGCAAGATATGTCCTCACAAACCACCAGTTATATCCTGATGACTTGTGAAGCCCTGATGTCTTGATGAGCGATAACAGGGAGAAGTCCTGAAGCCCTGAAATTGCCGCCAGCGAAGAAATCAAGACGGTGTAGAACAAGAGTTCAGCAAAGATGCGGATGACCTTGGCGGATTTTATTTCCTGCGAGCTTATGAGGAAGTAGCCCGAAATCAGGATGAACATACCATTTCCGCGCTGGCCTCCCAAGAAAAGCAGCTCCTGCCACAGCCTGTTCACCGAAAGATTTTCGTGAGGAAACGCAAACCCACCGTATTGTGCGAAATGGCTTCCGATAATCAGCATCACAGAAATAATCCTCAGCAGCTCCAGCGATGAATCACGGACGGTTGACTTCTGCATAGTATCACCTTCCTGTTTTGTGTGATTGCTGAGTATATCCCGCGCTGTGTCTAGCTGTCCAGACTGCACGAACACGGAATGAGGTTGCTGACATATTCCGCCGTCCCCGAAAGCACGCCGTCATAGAATCCCTGCTTGCCGTCAATGTAGCGTATAGACTCTCTGAGTTCCTCAATCTGCGCTGTGAGTCTGTCTCTTGTGCGTGAGAGTATGATTTTGCGTTGGGGTATGCTCGACTCGCCCTGAAGGCACAAGTTCATGTACTCCCGGATATCTGCGAGGCTCATTCCGCACTTCCTCAGTTTTCGCAGACTCTTTATCCACGCAATATCATGCTCGTCAAATATACGGCGGTTGATCTTGTCGCGCTTGACGTTTGGGACGAGTCCGGCGTTGCAGTAGAACTTGAGTCCCTGATAGGTCATGCCAGTTTCGCGGCAGGCTTCCATCATCGTATAAATCATTATCTCACTCCCAGTAAAATTTCTTGGAACGTTAATTACTGCCGGTTATTATAATTTCTTCATCCACACTTAAAGCTAGGAGTGATGAACGGTGATTAGTGTCCGTGATGTTACGCCTGATGACGCGGGGGCATTGCTTGGGATTTACGCTCCCTATGTGCTGAACACGGCGGTAACGTTCGAGTATGACGTGCCGACAGTCTCAGAGTTTGGTGACAGAATCGCGCGTACCCTCACGAGATACCCCTACATCCTCGCGCATGAAGGCGGGGAGATTCTCGGTTATGCGTACGGGGGTGCGTTTGTCGGGCGGAAGGCCTATGAGCATTCGGCGGAAGTCTCGATATATGTAGCTGAGGCTTCACACCGTAAAGGAATCGGGCGGCTTCTGTACACTGAGCTTGAAGGGAGGCTTAAGGCGGCGGGGATTCTGAATCTCTATGCCTGCATCGCGTACCCTGAGACTGAGGACGAGTATCTCACGCGCAACAGTGTTGAGTTTCACGGGCATATGGGGTTCAAGCTGGCCGGGCATTTCCACGATTGCGGGTACAAGTTCGGGCGGTGGTACTCTATGGTGTGGATGGAGAAAATCATAGGCAGTCATGAAAGGAAAGGTGCGCAGTAATGGCGAATGTGTTAATCCTCAACGGGGCAGGGCGCAAGAACGGCAGCACGGTGAAACTTGTCGAGGCGTTCACGAAGGGAGCGGAATCAGCCGGGAATATCGTGGAGCGTTTCGACCTTTACGGCATGGACATACACGGCTGTATAGGGTGCGAAGGGTGCGCGAGGCCGGGAGTGAGTCCTGAGAGTCCCTGCGTCCAGAAAGACAGCATGACACGAATCTATGAGGCGTTCGCGCGTTCGGAGGTCGTAGTGTTCGCGTCGCCGATATATTTCTGGGCTGTAACAGGAGTCCTCAAGACAGCATCGGACAGGCTGTATGCGGAGCTTCGTTGCCTGGGGCGTGAGGGATTCCCGCGCAAGAGCGTGCTTCTCATGACGGCGGCCGGGCCAAGCTATGATGAGCCGGTCGAATGGTACAGGATATTCGAGCGTCATCTTGGCTGGACGAATCTCGGCGAGGTTCTCGGAAGCGGCCATGAACAGGAAGCCTACGACTTGGGCGCGTCAATACATTAAGGAGGCCATATCATGAAGAAGATTTTGTGCGCGTTAATCGTTTTTGTGTTTGCGACATCGTCATACGCCCTCAACATTCGCGAGCAGGGAATCTTTTCGGCAGGCGGAACAGTAACAGAACCATTACTAGGTGAGTTTAATGTGTCGGAGAACTGGCTTGATTTCTCAAGATCAGGAAACACAGCCCACGTTGACCACGCGAACGTCTTCTACCAGATTCCTGACGGCGAAAACAAGACTCCCATCGTCTACCTTCACGGCTACGGGCAGACTCGTACGGGCTGGCAGGGTACTCCAGACAGGCGCGAGGGATGGAGCGATATTTTCCTGCGTGAGGGGCGGGCGGCGTTCCTTGTTGACCAGCCTAGGCGGGGCGCGGCAGGCTCTACCGTCAAAATCGTGAGCAACAACCAGGACACGCGGGCAAACGGTACAGAGTTCAACCCCGGAGATCAGGCATGGTACACGCACTTCAGGATAGGGCGCGGGACTCCCAACCGCTACGAGGGGAGTCAGTTCCCGGCGGGAGAAGAGGCACTGAATCAGTTCCTGCGTCAGATGGCACCGAACACGGGCAATTATGACGTTGTGATTTTCGGCGAGGCTTTGAGCGCGGTGCTGTCAGAAGTCCATAAGATGACGGGCAGTAAGGCTGTTTACCTGACTCATTCGCAGGGAGGGCGCGTAGGCTGGCAGACTGACACGGAGAACATGGCCGCTATCGTCGCGATTGAGCCGGGCTTTGCTCCTGAAGTGGGAAGCGAGACCTACAAGAAATTCGTCGCGGCAAAAATACCGATGGTGTTCTACTTCGGCGACTACATCGAGAACGGCCCGGACGACATCAAGAGCACCGCATTCTGGAAGAGCGTGCTTGACCAGTGCCGGGATTTCGCGAGGCACTACAATGAGGACGGCGGGGACGCTACAGTTGTGTATCTCCCGGACGAGGGCATAACGGGCAACAGTCATTTCATGTTCCAGGAGCTGAACAACAGGGAGATAGCCGCCCACATAGAGAGATGGCTTGAGTCGAGGGGGCTGTAGTGTAGAAAAGATTTCTTGTTATAGGGTACAATTGGCCTCATCCAACGATTAAAGGGAGGCTTTACGGTTGCCATCATTGAACGACAAGCTGGAAATCACGGAGCTGTTCGACAGATACCTTCTATGCCTTGATGAGCGAAGGTTCAGCATTGACGAATTTGCAAAGATATTCACTCAGGACGTAAAAATATCTATGCCGTCAAAAATGCCCTCAATGAAAAGAGCGAACGGCTTGAAGGAATTACGTGA
>JAFSRQ010000057.1 GCA_017446055.1 Synergistaceae bacterium
ATACCCGGCTGTTGCGTTACCCGGCTGTAGCGTTGCCCCGGATTGTGCGTATTACCTAGCTATTACGTGATGCCCGGTTTGTTGAGGCTTGCACAGTTGCTACAGGTTGCCCGGCTTGTTGTGATGCCTGGCTGTTACATGATACCCGGTCTATTGTGTTGTCCGGCTGTTACATGATACCCGGCTGTTGCGTTACCCGGCTGTAGCGTTGCCCCGGATTGTGCGTATTACCTAGCTATTACGTGATGCCCGGTTTGTTGAGGCTTGCACAGTTGCTACAGGTTGCCCGGCTTGTTGCATTACCCTGCTTGTAGCATTGCCCGGCTGTTACGTTGCCCGGCTACTGCATCTCAGCGTGTTATTGCGTCTCTGGCCTCGCGGGACTTCTGCATGATTTCTTCACGGTCAAGCGTGGGATATTCACCGTTCCTGTAGAGCCACCTGCCATTGACCATAGTACCAGCCACATCCGCGGAGCTTCCTGCGTACACCAGATATGCCGCAAGATTCTCACAGTTCACGCCGATGTAGTGAGGGCTGTCGAGATTCACCAGCACAAGGTCAGCAAACCATCCTTCGCGAATCATTCCCTTCTGCGAGAAACCGTAAGCCTTCGCGCCTTCATACGTGGCCATCCTCAGAGCATCGAGTGCCGTAACGCACAGGGGATTCTTCGCCGCGCCCTTGTGGAGTAGTGCCGCCGTCCTCATTTCCTCCCACATGTCCAGCCTGTTATTACTGGATGCTCCGTCAGTGCCGAGTGCTACCGGGAAATCACGCTCAATCCACGCTGGGAGGGGCATTATCCCGCTGCCCAGCTTGAGGTTGCTGGAAGGGTTATGTACTAGGGTGATGTTTGCTGACGGTATATCGCTCTCCGGGTCAAGATACACGGCATGTGCCAGCGTAAGATACGGGACATCGAGAAGCCCGGTGTCAGCAAGATACTTCACCGGGTCAGTGCCGAGGTTGTCGCGCTCGCCCTCGGTCTCAAGAAAGTGAAAGTGTACCCCAAGCCCCCGTGATTTTGCCGCGTCAGTGATGTTCTTCATTGCGTCAACTGGGACTGTGTACGGCGCGTGAGGCCCAAGCTGTACAGTCAGCAATCCTTCACGCCCGTGATACTTCTCCGCGAGGTCAAGGTTATTCTGGAGTGAACGCTCGATTTTTCCCGGCTCGCCCGCTGTTATGCCCCGGCAGATTGCCGCCTTCATCCCCGCGCCTAAGACCGCCTCCGCGACTCTGTCCATCTCGAAGTACATATCAGCGAAGCACGTTGTCCCCGTTGCAAGCATCTCAAGCATGGCCGACAGCGTTCCCCAGTAAATATATTCCGGCGTGAGTCTGTCCTCAACCGGCCATATCTTAGTCTGTAACCACTCCATTAACGGAGCTTCCTCGCCGAGTCCGCGCAAAAGTGTCATAGCGGCGTGAGTGTGGGCGTTGACGAAGCCGGGAATGACCGCCATTTTCCCGCGCCCCGATATGATTTTGTCGGCTGACGGGGGAGTCTCTCCTGCGTCAATGATGCTTGCTATTCTCCCTTTCGACACAAGAAGGTGAACCCTCTCCGCTTTCTCACGCGAGCCGTCAGCAATGTATACGTCCTTGAACAGTGTAGCCATTTCGTGATTACTCCTGCCAGCTCTTCATGTACTCGGTCTGTTCGTCAGTCATGGTGTCAATCTCAATCCCCAATGCCGCAAGTTTCGACTCCATAACTGCCCTGTCTGTTTCTACTGGGACGGGGTAAAGTCCCGGCTCTTTCGTGAGCTTGCCCGTGTAGATGTGCAGTGCTGACTCCAGCTGTAACGAGAAGCTGAGATCCATAATCTCGATTGGGTGTCCGTCAGCGCAGGCAAGATTCGTTAGGCGGCCTTCACCGAGAAGGTTAATCCGCCGTCCGTCCTTCATGACGTAGGTATCGATGTTGTCGCGCAGGTGTTCCATGTGGTCGGACATTGCTGACAGATCCGGCTTGCTGATTTCCACGTCAAAATGTCCCGCGTTCCCCAAGACCACGCCGTTCTTCATGAGGGCGAAATGTTCCCGGCGCAAAACGTGAATGTTCCCCGTAAGCGTCAGGAAAATATCTCCAATCCTCGCGGCCTTCTCCATGCTCATAACCCTGAAGCCGTCCATGAGCGCCTCACATGCCTTGTGTGGGTCAACCTCCGTAACAACAACATGCGCGCCCATTCCCGCAGCCCTCATCGCAACGCCTCGCCCGCACCAGCCGTACCCGGCAACAACAACGGTCTTGCCTGCTACTATCATGTTGGTCGTGCGGATGAAGCCGTCCCAGACAGACTGGCCTGTGCCGTAACGGTTGTCGAACAAGTACTTGCTGAGAGCATCGTTCACGTCAATCATCGGGAACTTCAGCACACCCTGCGCGTTCATGGCACGGAGCCTCTTCACGCCCGATGTGGTTTCCTCGGAGCCTCCGAGAATGCCGGGTATCATGTCGGGAAATTCCTTATGGACAGTCGCGACAACATCAGCACCGTCATCGATTATGACATTGGGCTTGTAGGCCAGCACTTTGCGGACGTAGGAGAAGTACTCATCCGCTGACATTCCGCGGTGGCTGTAGACGTGGACTCCGGCTTCGGCGAGTGCGGCGCATATATCATCCTGAGTCGATAGCGGGTTGCTTCCGCAGGCGGCGACTCTCGCTCCTAGTTTCTTGAGGGTGATGAGGAGATTTGCGGTTTTGGCCTCAAGGTGAAGGCACGCGGCTATTGTTGCTCCCTTGAAGGGCTGTGAGTCCCTGTACTTATTGTAGCTGAACTGTAACGAGGGCATGTACTGCCACGCCCAGTTGATTTTGTTGCGGCCATGTTCAGCAAGGGTGATGTCTTTGACTTCGTAGTCTGCCATGAAAATTTCTGCCTCCTGAAATTATTTCGCTGATATTATCTTGCAGTCTGTGATACGGAAAGCCTTGTTCCATAATTCCGTGTCAACTTTCTCTACATATCCCTGAACGGTGATATTCTTCCCTGTCTCTATGTCTGACAGGAGCGGGTCATTTCTCGGTATAAAGCATACGGCTATAGCTCTCTGGTTGAGGTCGGAAAAATATGTGTCAAACTCTACAATAGGCATACCTTCCTCAGTCTTTATCCCGGTAATTTCTCCCTTAAGGCGGACTATTTTCCCCTTGTACTGCTTCTCTGCCTTGAAGGGATTTCCGACATAGACGCGCAGAAGAGTCTCAGGTGATACTGCTTCTACATTCCCGGCCTTGATGTATTTCCCGGGATGCTCGGCAACTTCAACTGCCTTCATGATGTCCTTATCCGTGATGAATCTCGCGTAATCTCCGTGAACCCAGCCCAGCTTTTTCTCTTCCGCCTTAATCGTGAGGGACGGCCTGTAGTTCACAAGCACCCACCGCACACCGTCCGGGCCTGTCCATTCGCCGAGATAGTCAGAAATTTCCGGGGGAGTGTAGCTTTTGCCGTTCTTGCGGCCTGCCTTGATGGTTGTGATGACTCTTGCGCTTGTGTTGGGCTGTGAGCGCAGTCTTACGTTCTCGGAGGGGATTACGGCGTTGATTCCTGCTGTGTACTTGTATGTTCCTTTCTCTGTGATGTATGAGGGTATTTTCTCGCTCTTTATCATTGACTTGATTTCTGACAGGGCTGACTCCTGCGTGAAGGGCTTCCTGCTTCTCATGTCTGATATTTCCTTCTCCAGTCCCGCAGAAAAGCTCCTGTTAGTGCTTCTGCCTGCAAGGTATGACGCTAGACTCTCACCGAATGCCGCGCCGCTTGGGGAATATGTAGCGTAGAGATCTGCCAGCATAGCAGACGCTTCCGGCATGGCTTCGGCTTTTGGGGACAACAGGACTGAAGCAAGGATAATGAGTAATGACACTTTGGCTTTCATCTTCCGGCCTCCTGAGTTATATGGATGACGTTGATTCTACCATGCCAGAATATTCCCGCAGGAATTTTGACGTATACCCCACATTCCCCGCAATAATCTCCTCTGGAGTCCCAGACGCTACAACATGGCCGCCGTTCTCGCCGCCTTCCGGCCCAAGGTCAATGATGTAGTCCGCCGACATGAGGACATCAAGATTGTGCTCGATGAATATCACGGTGCTTCCGTTGTCGACTATCCTGTGAACGATCTCAAGCAGCTTCTTCACGTCCGTATAGTACAGTCCCGTAGTAGGCTCATCGAGAAGGTACAGTGTATGACCGCCGTAACGTTTAGACAGCTCTTTTGCCAGCTTGACCCTTTGAGCCTCACCGCCCGATAGTGTGAGTGCCGACTGACCGAGACCGATATAGCCCAGCCCGGCGTCATGAATGAGCTTGAGCTTGCCGGAAATCTTCGGAATGTCCCGGAAAAATTCCCCGGCCTCGTCAACCGTCATGCTCAGAACGTCAGCAATATTCTTCCCCTTGAAGCGAACCTCTAATGTTTCGTGGTTGTAGCGTGTCCCCCCGCAAATCTCGCAGTCAGAATATATGTCAGGCAGGAACAGCATCGATGTCTTGACGCTCCCGGCACCCCCGCATGACTCACAGCGTCCGCCCTTGACGTTGAACGAGAATCTTCCGGCATTCCATCCTCGGATCTTCGACTCAGGCAGCCCGGCGTAAAATTCCCGTATCATCGTGAAGACTCCCGTGTATGTCGCAGGATTGGAGCGCGGAGTTCTGCCGATTGGACTCTGGTCAACCAGCGTGATATTCCCGAACTGTTCAGAGCCTATAATATCGCGGAACTTTCCCGGACGCTCGCGGAAATCACGGTCAAGAATGCGCCTCATCCCCCGGTAAACGACATCATAGAGCAGGCTGCTTTTGCCAGACCCAGACACACCGCTAATGCACGTGAAGACTCCCGCGGGAATGTCCACGTCAATATCCTTGAGGTTGTTGTGAGCCGCGCCTTTGACGTGAATCCATCCTGAAGGCTTGCGTCTCTCACTGAGTCTGACAATCCCGGACTCCTCGCCGCGTAGGTACCTGCCTGTTTTGCCGTCAGAGCGTACAACATCGTCATAGCTCCCGGCGCAAATTATCCTGCCTCCGTTCATGCCAGCTTCCGGGCCTAACTCGACCAGGTCATCCGCCGCCTGCATCATCTCACGGTCATGCTCGACCACAACAACGGTGTTGCCGAGGGACTGTATCGACTTCAGCGAGCGTATCAGCTTCTCGGTATCCCTTGCGTGAAGTCCTATCGTGGGTTCATCGAGGACGTACAAGACTCCGCTGAGGTTCGAGCCGATTTGTGTCGCCAGCCTTATGCGCTGAGTCTCGCCGCCCGACAGAGTATCAGCCCTCCGCAAGAGTGAGAGATACCCGACTCCTACATCGCAGAGAAATTCCAGCCTCCTTATGATTTCCGGGAGTACTTGTGAGACTATCGAGGCTTCTGACTGAGTGAGCGTGAGATTCTTCATGACGTTCACGAGTTTCTCAGCGGGCATGACGAGGAAATCACCGATACCGTAGCCTGACACTTTGACGTTGAGAGCCTCCTTCCTGAGACGGAGACCGCCGCATGTCCTGCACACGTCCTCTTCCCTGTACTGCGCGACATCCTCCGCTACATTCTCGTTGTCGGGAAACCACTTCAGTTTTGCCTCAAGCCATCCGACGACCCCCTCAAAGCGTCCCATGTAAGGCCGGGCGATTCCCTTCTCGTCAAAAATCATGGGCATCTTCTCATCGCCTGAGCCGTTCCAGATGAAGTCTTGTATCTCAGGCGGTAAGTCCTTCCATGCGGGCGACAAGTCCCAGCCGTGTTTTTCCGCAAACATGTTGAGCTTCGTCACGGAATAAGGCTTCGACTTCCACGGGATAATCGCGCCGTCCAGCACCGAGCGTTCCGGGTCAATGGCAAGCTCGCGGGAAAAATGCTCGTGGCTTCCGAGTCCGCCACAGTCAGGACATGCTCCGGCGGGGTTGTTGAACGAGAACAGGCGCGGCTCAATCTCAGGCATACCTATCTCGCAGTCAGGGCAGGAGTAATTCTCCGTCATGGTGTACTCATCGTGTCCCTCGGCGTGAATCATGACATAGCCCCCGGAAAGTTTCAGGGCTGACTCTACGCTCTCGGCGATTCTTGCGCGTTTGTCGGCTGAAATCTTGAGGCGGTCTACTACAACTTCGATGTTGTGGCGTTTGTTCTTGTCTAACGCTATTTCCTCCTCAAGGTAATACGTCGTACCGTCAACCCTCGCCCGCGTGTAGCCCTTCCCCCTGACATCAGCGAAAAGATTTCGGAACTCTCCCTTCTTGCCCTTCACGAGCGGGGAATATATCTCCGTCCTGAGTCCGTCCTCATGGCCGATAATGTAGCCGAGTATCTCATCGATTGAATGACGCTGAACGGGTTTTCCGCACTTGGGACAATGAGGAATCCCAATCCTGCCGAACAGCAGACGGAAGTAATCATAAATCTCCGTAACAGTTCCTACAGTGGAGCGGGGATTGTGTCCTGTGCCTTTCTGCTCAATCGAGATTGCCGGGGACAAGCCGGAAATTTCATCGACATCGGGCTTCTTCTGCACGCCGAGAAACTGCCGGGCATATGCTGAGAGGCTCTCGACGTACCTTCGCTGACCCTCGGCATAAAGTGTGTCGAACGCCAGTGATGATTTCCCTGACCCGGACGGCCCGGTGATTACGGTGAACTTTCCGCGCTGAATGTCGATGTCTATATTCTTGAGGTTATGCTCACGTGCTCCCCTGATTGTGATTACGTCAGAGCCGGGTATGTGTACTGCTGTCGTGGTGTTACCGTGCTTGCGTTCCTGCGTGCTGATGGCTTGCGTTGCGTCATGGCCGGGTGTACGTCCTGCTGTCGTGGTGTTGTGGCCGTGCTTGCGTTCCTGCGTGCTGATGGTCTGTGTTGCGTCATGGCCGGGTGTGCGTCCTGCTGGTGTTGTGTTGTAGCCGTGCTTGCGTTCCTGCGTGCTGATGGTCTGCGTTGCGTTGTGGCCGGAGGTGCGTCCTGCTGATGTTGCATTGCGTGGGGTTATGCGTTCTTCATTCTCTGCCGACTCTGCTGTCGTTGCTGGCTTTGTGTCCATGTTTTTCCTTTCGTGTATACTGTGATAATAATCCACACATTTTAGCAGGGGTGAATATTATGGAAATGGTGCGCGGCTTCAGGGGTAAAATTCCGGCGGATATTATTGCTGTTGACATGAATATTTCGGGTGATGGTGTCTACGATTTCTCATGCTTCGGTGTCGACTCGGACGAAAAATTATCGGATGACCGCTACATGATCTTCTATAACCAGACAGAGTCGCCCGGCCGCGAAATCACATACACTTCTTCGGACAACGGAGCAAGTTTTTCTGTTGACCTTGCGAGCCTTCCTGCCTCAGTCGCAAAACTTGTATTCACTGCCAGCATTGACGGAGACGGAACAATGAGCCAGATTGCCGCTCACACTCTCAGAATCACGGCGGGAAGTGAGGAGCTTGCTATGACGCTTTCAGGGAGCGACTTTCAGGACGAACGCGCAATAATCAGCATGGAGATTTACCGCAAAGACGGCTGGAGGGTCAACGCTGTAGCATCCGGCTTCAACGGGGGATTAAGCGAGCTTCTGAGACATTACGGCGGCGAGGAGATGACTGACATGAATCCCAAGCCTGCACCCGTAATCCTCGAAAAGCACCAGAAGGTCAGCCTCGTGAAACCATCGGACAAGCCCGGCGAAATCATCATCAATCTCAACTGGAACAGGGGCAGCGAACGCAAGCGACTCCTGTCAGTATTCTCTAAGAAGGACGGAGCAATAGACCTCGACCTGGGATGCCTGTACGAGATGAAGGACGGCCGCAAGGGATCTGTTCAGGCACTGGGCGGCAACTTCGGGAATCTTGAGGCTTTCCCGTACATATCGCTTGATGCTGACGACAGGACCGGAGACACTGCCGGGGGGGAGAACCTGCGTGTGAATGGGGCGGAAATTTCCCGGTTCAGGCGCATTCTTGTGTACACGTTCATATACGCTGGCCTTGCTAACTGGCAGGACGCTGACGGAGTCGCAACGGTGAAATGTCCCGGAAGCCCTGATATTGTGGTGAGGCTTGACGAGTACAACACCGCCGAAAGTATGTGCGCAATAGCTATGCTTGAGAACGAGGACGGAAATACATTCAGCGTGGAGAAGCTCATACGTTTCTTCAAGGGACATTCAGAGATGGATGAAGCGTATTCGTGGGGGTTACGCTGGGTGAAGGGCAGAAAGTAGCGTGAAGGGGGGCGGAAGAAAACTGTCCCGGCTAGACTGTCGTGAAGTCCGGGACAGGGTGAACTTACGGTTACGCGAGCTTTGCGCCGAACTCTTTGCACTCAGCCTCTGCATCACTGTCGGGTTCGAGGTGAGCCTTTACGGTAGCGATGACATTTGCGCCTGCATCCTTGCACCTGTCCTCCCAAGTCCTGAGCCACTCGCCGTCGCCCCAGTCATATGAGCCAAAGAGAGCTACTTTCTTCCCTGAGAGACTCTTTGCGGCATCCGTGAAGAACGGCTCCATTTCTGCCTCCTCGATGACTTCCGCGCCCATTGCCGGGGAACCTAACGCGACAACGTCATACCCGGCCAGCTCACTCACTGAAGCCTCGCCGACTGTCTTGCACGTTACGTCAGCCCCTGCTGCTTTTGCTGACTCTGAGATGATGCCTGCCATTTTCTCTGTGTTGCCTGTTGTTGTTACGTAGACGATTAACACTTTTGCCATTGCTGTAGCCTCCAGAATTTATATTGCCGCCCGCCCTGCCATAATGAGCAAGGCAGCTTCGCACTCTGCTTTTCTGTACTCACTGAATATCCTTCTTGCCTCGTCAGGATTCCCGTAGACCTTCCAGTAGCCCGGACAGGCTAAATTCTCCGCGCCTCTGTCTTCGAGGAAGCCCTTGACATCATCGGGAGGGTAATCGAGGAAAATCCCAATCTCATGGGGGAAGCCGTAACAGAATTTACCCTTGAGGCATTCCAGGCAAGCATCGACATCATGAAGAGGGTAGCCGCGCGATTTGAGGATATGACATGCCTTGTCGCAGCCAAGAGCCTTAGCGAGGAGTCCGCGCCTGTAGACCAGAACAAGAGCGTTGTCGCCCCCGGAATATTCGCCGAGCAAAATCCACTCAAGCCCTAAAGGTTCAAGCCATTCATCAGCGTGAAGCCTCCACAATTCCCGGATGTTCTCGCCTTTCCTGCGCCGGAAATTTATCAGGGTTGATGCCTTTATCCCCTTGATAGTTGGAGCGCAGAAACAATAAAGCATTCCTCTGATGAAACTTTCTGTGTCAGCTTCCTTGATGTAGTCCATGAATTTCCTGATTATGTCCGCGTTTTTCTCTGTCATGATTTTATGCCGTGAGTATAGTTTTTGTTTGACGCTACAAAATTATAATATATCCGTGTTTTTGTCAAGCAAAGAAATTCAGTTATTGGCTCTGGAATGGCGATACAGAAAGTTTGAGGGTGTACAGGAGACGTTACTTCCCGCCTTTGTTGCCTGCAAGCACTGAGAACGCCTCCTGATGTATAGAGTAGTGGCTAGTGGATAGTGGCTGCTCACTAAACACTCATCACTTATCGCCCCCGTCAACCTGCATGAACGCTAAGAACGCCTCTTGAGGTATAGCTACCTTGCCGATCTGCTTCATGCGCTTCTTGCCCTCTTTCTGCTTCTCCAAGAGCTTGCGTTTACGGGTAATGTCGCCTCCGTAACACTTAGCGAGTACGTCCTTCCGCAAAGCCCTCACGTTTACCCTCACGATTACTCTTTTACCGATTGAAGCCTGAATCGGAATCTCGAAAAGCTGCGACGGGATTAACTCCTTCAGCTTCGTTACGACCGCATGACCCCGGTTGTAGGCAGCATCCTTGTGGCAGATGAACGAGAAAGCGTCAGCCGCCTCACCATTCACGAGAATATCAACCCTCACCAGTTCGCTCGCCCTCAGTCCGATTAGCTCATAGTCCAGTGAAGCATAGCCCCGTGTCTGCGACTTCAGCTTGTCGTGGAAGTCAACAATAAACTCCGATAATGGCATCTCGTAGACCAGCCTCACGCGCTCAGGGGTGATGTAGTCCATCGACTTGTACGTCCCGCGCTTGTCCTGTACCAGCTGCATAACACGCCCCGTAAATTCTGACGGCATGAACACCGACAGCCTGATGTACGGCTCTCGTATCTCCGTGATTTCGCTTGCGTCCGGGAAATCTGAAGGACGATGTGCCTCGATGACATCACCATTGCTCTTGACGACCTCGTATATTACGTTGGGAGCAGTCGCGACGAGTTCAACGCCGTATTCCTCCCTCAGCCTCTCACGTACAACGTCCATGTGAAGAAGTCCCAGAAAGCCGCACCTGAATCCGAAGCCGAGAGCCTCTGAGCTTTCCGGCTCATACGTTACGGCGGAGTCGTTCAGGCACAGCTTTTCGAGTGCGTCGCGGAGCTGGGGGTAATTGTCGCGCTCGACCGGGTAGAATCCGCAGAAGACAACGCTCTTCACCTTCTTGTAGCCGGGAAGGGGGGAGCTTGCCGGGCTGCTTGCGTCCGTGATGGTGTCGCCTACCTGTGCTTCGGCCAGCGTCTTTATGCTCGCGGTTACGTAGCCCACCTCGCCAGCCTTAAGCTCGTTGACTGGTGTGAAGCCGGGACGGAAGACTCCTGCCTCGTTGACGGGGTATGTGATTCCGTTGGACATGAACATTATGCTCTGGCCGGGCTTGATGCTGCCGTTCACGACTCTCACGTAGCATATTACCCCCCTGTAGTTGTCGTAGACTGAGTCGAATATGAGTGCCTGCAATGGTGCGCTGATGTCTCCTGACGGCGCTGGAATGTCAGCAACGATTCTTTCGAGGATGTCTGTTACTCCTTCGCCAGTCTTCGCGCTGGTCAATACTGCGTCTGAAGCGTCGAGGCCAACAACGTCTGAGATTTCCTGCTTTGTGTTGTCGGGTCTTGCTGACGGGAGGTCTATTTTGTTGATGACCGGGAGAATTTCGAGTCCCTGCTCTATTGCCTGATAAGCGTTGGCGACAGTCTGGGCTTCGACACCCTGAGTAGCGTCGACAACCAGCAGTGCCCCCTCACATGCGGCGAGAGAGCGCGAGACCTCGTAGGCAAAATCGACATGGCCGGGAGTGTCTATCAGATTGAGGATGTATTCATGGCCGTCTTTGGCGGTGTAATTCATTCGGACTGGTACGAGCTTGATGGTGATTCCCCGTTCACGTTCCAGTGAGAGGGAGTCGAGGATTTGTGCTTTCATTTCGCGGCTTGATATTGTACCAGTTGCTTCTAGGAGTCTGTCAGCCAGGGTAGATTTTCCGTGATCTATGTGGGCAATGATGCAAAAGTTTCGGATGTTGTTCATGATTTCACCTCAATGGGAAATAATAACATGCGGGTAAAAAAATCCCTCCGGCCATGAAAGACCAGAGGGAAGAAATTACGTCTGAATGTTACTCTGCGATTACGTAGAGTTCTTCGGATTCGAGTTCGCCTGCTTCTGACTGAGCTTTTGCCGAGACCTTGAAGTCCCCGTACACAAAGTCGGCCGGAAGTGTGAACAATCCTTCATCGGAGACTGTGATGCTTTCCGCTGGCTTGTCGTCAACACAGACAGTAACGCCTGAGACTTTCGCGCCCCAGTTGCTGACGATGAATCTCACGGGTGAATCTGCTCTGACTTTGACGATGTCGCTGTCTCTGCCATCGTATGCCTCGATGATGTCATCA
>JAFSRQ010000058.1 GCA_017446055.1 Synergistaceae bacterium
CGCTCTCCAGAAGCTCAATCATCTTGTTGATTTCCACAACGAGGGTCGCTGACACCGTGCGCTTTGTGCGGATCATCTGGGTGGCTTTGGCGAATGTGGACTCGGTGTTGCGGATGATGTTCTCCATTTCGGCGAGGTTGGCGAGGGCTGACAGCGAGGGATCCTGCGCGTACATTGACTTGCCCCGTTCAAGTATGGTGCGCAGGCTGGACAGGTAATTAGTCATCTTGTCGATGTCCTCATCGCTCTCGGAGAACTTGAGATCCCTGACTCCGGCGCGGATGAAGCTGATCTGGTTGGTCAGCTCGACGGCGATTTTTACCGTGTTGTCGACGACCTTCTGGAGGTACCGCACATCCGACTGGACAGCCGAGATGCTCTGCCATGAGAAGAACACTGCCACGCCGAAAAGAGCGAGGACTATTCCGAAGCCGATTGTCAGCTTGCCCGTAATCTTGAAATTGTTTAGCATGAAAATTAATCTCTCCTACTGAAAATTTTTGTGAAATGAAAACGGAAACCCTTTAACGCGACTGTGAAAAGTTATAGGTCAGGGGCGATCCCCTCCTTAGCCATGAGCCACGAAAGAGCCGCGAAAGTCTTCGAGTCCCGTATTTTTCCCTCACGTATCATTGCCGGTATGTCAGTCAAAGCGACCTCGCACACCGAAACATTCTCGTCCTCATCCTGCGGAAGTGATGACCGCGTGAGTCCCTCAGCCAGAAACAGCGTGAACATCTCCGTGCAGAAACCGGGCGAGGCGTAGAACTCCCCTATCCTGTGCAGCTTTGAGGCTTTCACGTTAAGCTCCTCCTGCATCTCACGCTCGGCGGCCTGCGATGGGTCTTCACCCGGCTCAATGAGTCCCGCGCATACTTCGAGGGTCTCCTCATGGACGGCGTAACGGTACTGCCTGACGAGGAGGACTGTCCTGCGGTCGGTGAAAGCTATCATTCCTACGGCGGCTTTGTGTTCGACAACTTCACGGGTAGCATGATGGCCGGACGGTGTGAGCACTTCATCACAGCGAACACTGAGGATTTTCCCGTCAAAGATACGGTTCTCCTTAACGCAGACTTCCTCAATGTCGGATTTGATTTTTTGCGGCATAAGAACACCTGCCCTCTTCCTGTTATGATTACATGAATTGCCTAATTATAGCGCATATCCTCAAAGTTTACACAATTTGCCCCGCAGACCTGACAGCCATTCATGCCCGGCCATTCTCCTTTTGCCCTCGCTCTGAACCTCGCACAGTTCAACGCCATAATCACCGCATCGCACGACAGGATTCCCGCCGTCAGCAACAATCTCACCCGGAGTCCCGCCAGTGATGTCCCGTCTCAGAGCCGCCCGCCAGACCTTGAGCCGCTTCCCCCCGGCCATGACCCACGCGCCCCCGGACATATCGAGTGCCCGCACGGTGTTC
Organism: Synergistaceae bacterium; assembly: GCA_017446055.1. Lineage (GTDB taxonomy): Bacteria > Synergistota > Synergistia > Synergistales > Aminobacteriaceae > JAFUXM01. Next base: position 1,430 of record JAFSRQ010000058.1, read on the forward strand.
ACGAATTTTGCCGCCGGGTCTGTGAACGCCAGCAGAAATTCTCCCTTCTCCAGCTTGGGCGCAAATGTGGCGAGTGAGTCATCCTGCGGGGTAAACGTCAGCTCACCCTTCAGGGCATCACACGCAATCTCACAGCCAGTATCAGCAAGCCGTGTGTACATGTCCGAAGCGTTGTCGGAGGGTGCTATGTCGACTGCTGACTGTGCGAGAATGCCGCCCGCGTCCATCTCACGCGCAAGACGGAAGACCGTTACCCCCGTGCGAACATGGCCGTCAAGAATCGCCCGCTGAATGGGAGCAGCCCCGCGGTATTCCGGCAGCATTGACGGGTGAATGTTGAGGCATATCCGGGACAAGAACGGCTCGCGGATGATTTGCCCGAAGTCGATCACGAATATCACTCCGGGATTCTCACGGTCGATAGCGTCAATGAGTCCGGGATTCTCGGTGAGCTTTCCTGTTCTTGTTACCGGGAGTCCGAGACTCGCGGCTTTGATTTCGACTGCTGACGGATTCTCGCGGTTGCCACGTCCTGACATTGTCGGATTGCCTGTGATGATTCGGGCGAATGTGAGTTCCCTGCGTGTGAGTCCCTCAAGACACATTGCGGCGAATTGTCCCGTCCCTATGAACCACATCTAGAAATGCCCTCCTGTGTGCTTGGCGGTCTTCTTGATGGCGTTGCGCTTGAGGAATGCCCTGACCGTGTAGCACCCGAATGTTACTGCGCCTCCGTCTGACATTGTCGGATTGCCTGTGATGATTCGGGCGAATGTGAGTCCCCTGCGTGTGAGTCTCTCAAGACACATTGCGGCGAATTGTCCCGTCCCTATGAACCACATCTAGAAATGCCCTCCTGTGTGCTTGGCGGTCTTCTTCTTGATGGCGTTGCGCTTGAGGTTCGACAGGTAATCGATGAAGAGTTTTCCGCTCAGGTGATCCATCTCGTGAAGGAATGCCCTGGCCGTGTAGCCTTCTCCCTCGAATGTTACTGTGTTGCCGTTCACGTCCTGCGACTCAATCTTCACCCACTGGGGACGGGTAACGTTGGCGTAAATTCCCGGGAAGCTCAGACAGCCCTCTTCACCCTCCTGTATGCCCTTCTGGTCAATCACTCGCGGGTTGATGAGGACGTAGCTCTTTCCATCATACTCGACGACAGCAACCTTCTTGAGGATTCCGACTTGGGGCGCGGCCAGTCCTACACCGTCATGAACATGCATTGAGGCGAACAATACCTTGACGAGGTCAGCAAGCTCACTGTCAAAAACTGTAACAGTCTCAGAAACTTTCTTCAGCACAGGGTCAGGGTACTTCCTTATTTCTAGGATGCCCTCCAGTAAATCATTGCTCAAAAATTTTCACTCTCCTTAGGATTATTGCCGACAATTTTATTGTATTGGCGGGATTAGTCAATTTATGCGGTTGATTATCACTGACCTATAAAATATAATGCAGGCTCGTAAATTCCCATAACAATAGAAGGTGATTCAGTTGCAGAATTTATCACACGACATAGAGAAGTACATACTTGATTTGCTTGAAGGGGTAGAGGATAACTTTATCAGCCTCAGACGCAAGGAGCTGGCCGAAATGTTTGAGTGTGTCCCCAGCCAGATCAATTATGTACTCCGCAGCAGGTTCACGCCGGAGCAGGGCTACCTCATCGAAAGCAGGAGGGGCGAGCACGGCTACATTAAGATACTCAGGATAACCTGCGAGAAGACCAGCGAGAAAATCAGCCACATCAACGAAATTATTGGCGATGAGATTACGTTCAAGGAGGCCCGGAAATTGCTGGCGGCTCTTCAGTCCCGGCGAATGATTACGGGGCGTGAGAGGCTGCTTATTGAGGTGGCACTGAAGCACATCACTGACTCCGGCCATGACGAAGACACAGAAGAGACAGCTTACCTGCTCAGGAATATGCTGGGCGGCCTTATGGGAGCATAGGAGGGAGAAATATACATGTGGCAGTTCTACACAGAGAGAGCGAAGAGAGTAATACAGTTAGCGCATCAGGAAGCATCGAATATGGGTCATACTATGGTGGAGTCTGAGCACCTGCTTATAGGGCTTCTCAGCGAGGGAGGAGGTACGGCCTGCCAGGCACTTGAAGAGTTAGGTGTGAACACAGAAAATCTTGCTGACCATATCCGCGAATTGATCGGCAAGTCTCAGGACATATTAGCCAAGCCTGTAGACCTTCCCATGAGCCAGAGAATGAAGCACGCCTTAGAGCTGGCTATGGTTGAGGCTCGCAAGATGGGCGTGAATTATGTTGACACGGAACACATACTGCTTGGGATTCTTGCTGACGACTCCGGGCTTGCGGTTCAGCAGTTCAGGGTGATGGGGCTGACTCCGTCGGCGGTCTTGAAGCAGGTGAGTGAAATACTGTCCAATGGAGCCGGGCAGAAAATAGCAGCGTCAAACATAGACTCGAAGTCAAAGCGCAAAGTCAAAGTGAAGACTCCTACCCTCGATCATCTTGGCACTGACCTTACCGAACGCGCAAGGAACGGTGAGCTTGACCCCGTCATAGGCCGTGAGAGTGAAATCAAGCGGGTGATGCAGGTGCTGTGTCGGCGGACGAAAAGCAATCCCGTGCTCATCGGCGACCCTGGCGTGGGGAAAACAGCAATCGTTGAGGGTCTCGCGAGGCAGATAGCAGCCGGGACTGTCCCGGAGCCTCTGAGGGACAAGCGCATAGTACAGCTCAACATGGGTACTCTAGTTGCCGGGACGAAATACCGCGGCGAGTTCGAGGAAAGACTCCGCAGAATCGTCAAGGAACTCACTGACAGCAAGGGCGATGTGATTCTGTTTGTTGACGAGGTACACACCATCATCGGCGCGGGCAACGCTGAAGGGTCAACAGACGCGGCAAACATACTCAAGCCGGAATTGTCGCGGGGGGCATTCCAGCTCATTGGCGCAACGACTCAGGACGAGTACAGGAAGTATGTCGAGAAAGACGCGGCATTAGAGCGCAGGTTCCAACCAGTTCAGGTTGACGAGCCTCCTGTTGACGATGCCGTGAAAATCCTTCAGGGTCTCAAAGACAGGTACGAGAACCACCACAACGTAATGTACACTGATGAGGCTATAAACGCGGCGGCTAAACTGTCATCACGCTACATTCAGGACAGGTTTCTCCCGGACAAGGGCATTGACCTTATCGATGAGGCCGGAGCAAGGACGCGGCTTCTTGGGCTTGAGCCTCCCGAATATGTCCGCGAGATTGAGCGAAGGCTTGAGGAAGTCCAGCGCAAGAAGGAAGAAGCTGTGCTGTCAGAACAGTACGAGCTTGCTACAGAACTCCGTGATGAGGAACGCCATATCTCAGACGAACTCGACAACGCAAAAAGGGAATGGCACAACAGCCGCAGTAACGAGAAGCACAGAATCACCGAGGAGGACATAGCAGCAGTAGTAGCAGAGCAGACCGGGATTCCCGTCAAGCAGCTGACAGAGGCGGAGACTACTCGCCTGCTCAAGATGGAGGAGGAAATCTCCCGGCGTCTCATCGGCCAGGACGAAGCAGTGAGCGCGGTATCACGTGCAATCAGGAGAGCCAGAACGGGACTCAGAGATCCCCGGCGGCCAATCGGTAGCTTCCTGTTCATGGGGCCAACAGGAGTCGGCAAAACTGAGCTTGCCCGGTGCCTTGCGCGTTTCATGTTCGGGCGCGATGACGCTATGATTCGTATTGACATGAGCGAGTTCATGGAGCGTCATGAAGTCTCGAAACTTGTCGGAGCTCCCCCCGGCTATGTCGGCCATGAGTCAGGCGGCAAACTCACCGAGATGGTCAGGCGTAAACCTTACAGCGTGATACTGTTCGACGAAATCGAGAAAGCTCACCCGGAAATCTTCAACATACTGTTGCAGGTGCTTGATGACGGGAAACTGACTGACGGCCAGGGACGCAAGGTAGACTTCCGAAACACAGTAATCATCATGACGAGCAACGTAGGTGCAAAGGAAGCTCAGAAGGGCAACTCGTTAGGCTTCGGGATGAGCGCGGAGTCCCAGACCGAAAGAGACTGGGAGCGTACAAAGTCAATCATACTTGAGGAGGCTAACAGGACATTCCGGCCTGAGTTCCTTAACCGTATTGATGAGATGGCTGTATTCCGCCCGTTGTCGCGTGATAACCTGCTGAAGATTGTTGACACTATGCTTGATGACTTGTCGCTTAGGCTTGACACGAAGGGAGTCAAGATCAACGTAGCCGATGATGTCAAAGCCAAGATACTGGAGAAAGGCTACAAGCCCAAGTACGGAGCAAGGCCGCTCAGGAGGGCTATACAGTCAATGCTTGAGGACAAACTTTCGGACTTCATGCTTTCGGGAAGACTCGCGGAAGGCGGCTCTGTGATAAGCGTCAACCTCAAGGGTGAAGAGCTGACATGCGAGCTGGTGTGATTAGGCGGGCAATTCATGACACAGTCCCGGTGATGACGGGCTATGTAGTGCTGGGGATGGGGTTCGGCATCCTCCTCAGCACTAAGGGCTACGGGGCAATGTGGGCGTTGTTCACGGGGCTGGCAATATATTCCGGGACGATGCAGTTCGTGTGTGTCGACATGTTTACGGCAGGGACGGGGCTTCTGTCATGCGCCGGGACTGCTCTCATGGTCAGCGCGAGGCACATATTCTACGGTGTCTCAATGTCTGAACGCTGGAAGGACATTCACGGCCTCAGGAAAGCCTACATGATTTACGCCCTCACTGATGAGACGTACTCGCTTGTGTGTGAGTCTGACGATGAGGACTACTGCTTCTGGGTATCATTGCTCGACCAGTCATATTGGGTAGCTGGCGGGGTAACAGGCTCATTGCTGGGAGAAATTCTGCCGTTCGACTCGCGGGGAATAGACTTCGCATTGACCGCGCTGTTCGTGAGCATATGCGTTGAGCAGTGGATGAACAGTGAGAATCATTATCTGGCCATGACGGGACTTGCTGCGAGCGTTTTGTGCCTCGCGGTATTCGGTGCTGACGGCTTCCTGATTCCGGCCATGATTGCGATTACTGTTACGCTGTTCATTCTGAGGGGGAAGATTGATGTTTGACGTTCACGCGGGATATATTGTGATGATTTCGGGAGCTGTTACTGTGATGCTGAGGGTGCTTCCGTTTGCGGCGTTCGGAAAGAGGCGGCCTGACTTCGTGCTGTACTTGGGGCGAGTTCTGCCTCCTGCGGTGATGATGATGCTTGCGGTGTACTGCCTGCGCGGGGTGAACATTCTTGCGGGCAGTCACGGCATCCCGGAGGCTGTAGCGTGTGTTATGGTTGTGGCTCTCCATGTGTGGAAGCGGAACACGCTCCTGAGCATTACAGCCGGGACAGTGGCGTACATGTTCATGATTCAGGCAGTATTCGTGTGAACTGAGTCCCCCGGTTTCGGACATGGCCGGGGGATTCTTTGTGCCTCACTTTTTCCCCGTAAACATGCTCTTGATTGAGTCCTTCAGGGCAAGTTCCACGACCTTTATCACATCGCCGCCCCTGTACTGCCTGTTGATTTCGTAGTTCGCGACGGCTCTGTAATCCCCCTTGTAGTCCTCCGCAAGAAACAGTTTCGGCTGGCATCCTGTGTACAGGTACGTTGCATTCCGGCCCGGTATTGTTATGACGTTGGTCTCAGGAATGCTGACTGTCCCGGTTGTCCAGCCCTGATTGTTGTAGACATACGCATTCTTGTACGAAGTGTAAGGCAGTACGAAGTCGGGCATTTTTTCGGTGTAAGTGGCTTGCAGCACGTCAATAACCGTGAAAGCCTGATAGCCCATCTCAATCCCCCTCTGCGCAAAAACGTCCAGCTTTCAGTGCCATTTCGCCGCAAAACTCGGACAGCGTCTTGACGGTTACCCTCTTTTTCTTCTTGGGATTGTTGAGAGCCGCTTTCACACCTTCGACAGCCCATTTCTCGAAATTCCTTTCCAGCTCATTCTGCGGCTGAAGCGAAAGCCCCGTCCGCAAGTCATACCTGACAGGAAGAACGAGTATTTTGTTCAGCGTGTCGATTTTCAGCGATGGATTCTTCCACGTCTTGACAGTAGTACCCGCGAGCGCATTTTCAGCCGTTGCCGCAACACAAATCACAGCGAGAATAATTGCGAGTCTTCTGCGCACCGCAACACACCTCCAGTTGTTTGTTTACCTGCATGATTCTAGCAAGTTACTTCTTCCCCGAAAACAGAGCCTTCATTGACGCTATCGTGATATTCTCCACAACCTTCATCACCGGCCCGCCCTGATATTCACGGTATATGCTGTAGTCCACCGCCCCGATATAGTCGCCGTCAGGGTCTTTCGTGCTGTAAAGTCTCGGCCTGCTCACCGTGCGGAGATACGTAACATCATGAGCCGGGATAACCTCGGTCTTCTCTTCGGGAATCTCTATCGTCTCAATAACGCGCCCCCTAGAGTCTTTGCGCTCAATCTTCCTGTACACAGTGTAAGTTCTCGTAGTCTCAGGCACATGCTCAGTAACAAACTCCTGCGTTACTTCAGCCGTAATGAATGCCGTGTAGCCTATCTCACCTGCCCACCTGAAGAACTCATCACCCGATGGCGAAACATTGTCCCCGTGAATGAACTTCATATCGTCAACGACAGAGTCAACATACTTCACCTGAAGCGCGCTCCTCTTCCCGAAAGCTGCCTTGATGCCCTCAAGAGTCCACGCGAAGAAATCTGCCCTCAATTGTTTCTGCGGCATAAGCTGGCTTCCTGCCTTCAACATGAAATTCGGGGGCATGACAAAAATCTTCTTCAGCCCGGAAAAATTCACACCGGGATTCTGCCACACCTCAACATCGCTGGCCATTGCCGGAACACACACCGACAGCATCAGCATCAACGCTACTATTTTCTTTGCTGACATCATTACTGCCTCCTGGAATTTTTGCTGACTATTATACATTTACACGGAGAACTAACAGCTATTGTCAGGAAAATTATGTGGGGATTTACTCTTGTGATGTGAAAGAGGCGGCACCCAGATTCGAACTGGGGGTAAAGGA